>NZ_PCZD01000044.1:0-14568 GCF_002553975.1 Lactobacillus sp. UMNPBX6 | reverse complement strand
GAATGGCTTTAGGCTCTTGGGCAATCTCTTCAGTCAGTTTTTCAATTTCAGCTTCGGTTTCTTGCTCTAGCTCTGCTAGGCCTTGGCTGGTTTGGACTTTCTCTTTTTCCATTGCTTTGACGACTTCTTTGGCAATCAGTTCATCATATAGTTCAACCGCTTGAGCTTTAAGCTTTTCATGAAACTGTTCAACTGCCTTGCGCCAGACAAAGCTATAGCGATTGGCATCGGCTTCGATTTTCGTGCCGTCGATGAAGATAGCCCCTTCGTTTATTAGACCTTCCTGCTCTAATAGATTCGTAAAGTAAAGGAAGCATTTCTTGACCAATTCGTTGGCGTGGTCGCTCGATCTAAAATTATTGATAGTATGGTATGAAATCTGCTGGTGCTCAGCTAATACCATCATTGGTAGATTTTCTTCTAGCATCAGTTCGATCTTTCTGCCTGAGAATACTCTGCGAGAATACGCAAAAAGCAAGATCTTGAGCATCATAGCAGGGTGATAGGCCGGACGCCCGGTTTTGGCAGAATCGCCCAATAGGACGTCTTCTGGAATCGAATCGACGAACCAGCCGATCACTGTTGCCAAGTGATTGTTGGGAATAGTAAAGTCTAAATTAAGTGTTAAAGCCGTTTGGCCTGTGGTATAATTTTGATACATTGAGATTGCCTTCTTTCTTTTTAAATTGTGGTGATTTAATAATATCAAGGAAGGCAGTTAAAGTATATAAAAAGAACGATGAAATCGATTAGGAAATCATCGTTCTTTTTTATGTCTTAGGAATTAGTTTTTTCCCAGACACTTTATTTTTATGCTTCTTTTTCTTTAAGAAGATCACGGATTTCTTTTAAGTAGTCTACTTCAGTTGGAGCAGCTGGAGTTTCTTCTTCTTCCTTTTTCGTAAATTTATTAACGGCTTTTACGATTAAGAAGACAATGAAGGAAATAATAAGGAAATTGATGATGGAATTTAGAAAACTTCCGTATCTAAAATTAGCTTCTCCTACTTTAAGAGTTAAGTTAGACAAGTCAATTCTACCGATAAAAAGACCGATGAGCGGATTGATTAAGTTTTTAACAAGTGATTTTACGATTGCTGTAAAAGCTGCACCGATAATCACACCGACTGCTAAATCAATAACGTTTCCGCGTGCAATAAATTGTTTGAATTCCTTAAGCATTTTATTACTCCTATATCTAAATCTAAAAATATTTTAATCTAAGGTAAAGCATATAGTAATAATAAATTATAGTCTATAAAAAAGTTATCTTTTTTGCTAAATTTTTAGCCGAAACGAGCAATGATTTGAACTTTCTTTTCTTTAGGTAAGATAGTAATTTCACTTTCAGTGGTTTTGCCAGTCTCTTTTTGAACGGCTTCAGCGATCATGCCACTTTCAAGAGAAAATTCTTTACTATCACTATCTAAACGATCTTCGATATTTTGACCGCTTAATTCAAAAGTGATGGAGGCTCTTCTTTCTTTGGTTTTTACAAGAGTACCAAATTTAGCCATATGGAAGAAATCAACCAAATCATCAAAATCGCTTAAGTCGTAGTGACGTGAAATTCTTTTGCCAGCCCAATAAAGAATAGGGGCATCGTCATCACCTAAAATAGTTGGTAAAAGAAAGTCACGGTAAAGTTGATTAATAAAATATACGTGTTCGTTTGCGTTTTCTGTCATAAACTTATTCATCCCTTTTATTCTTTTTTATTTTACCGTAAACTAGTAGGAGTAGAAAATAATTTTTTCTTAATAAGAGGTTTTTATTATGGATAATCGTCCCATTGGATTGTTAGACTCGGGTGTTGGCGGCTTTACAGTTGTTAAAAAAGTAATTGAAAAGTTGCCTCACGAATCTACTGTTTTTATTGGTGATAGTGCCAATATGCCTTATGGTGATAAAAGTCGTGAACGAATTATTGAACTTACACGCCGAAGTGTGAAGTTTTTATTGCAAAAGAAAGTAAAGTTGATTATCTTTGCCTGCAACACAGCTACTGCAGTAGCAATGCCAACTTTGCAAAATGAAGTTGAACAACAAGTTATCGGGGTTATTCAATCAGGTAGTTTAGCTGCGGCTAGAACGACTAAAAATAAAAAAGTCGCAGTAGCAGCAACTCCGGTAACGATTAACTCACATGCATATCAAAAAGAAATTAAATTCAGAGATCCTGATATCAAGGTGATGGAAGTTGCAGCGCCAGAGCTTGCTCCACTCATTGAAAGTCAAAAGGATTATGATACAAACTTAGCAGCGGTAAAACGCAGTATTGCCCCACTTAAGGGTCAAGATTTTGATACTTTTGTTTTGGGCTGTACGCATTATCCACTAATTCAAAATGAATTTGCGGAAGCATTAGGTGATAAGATTCAAATCGTAGATCCTGCTGATCAAGTAGCACAATATACTTTTAATGTTATGCGGCGTGATGGTTTATTTAGTTCATCTGATCAAGCTGGAAAACATGAATACTACACCACTGGAGATCCTGATAAATTCTCAGAAATGGGGAGAAGATTTTTAGGACAAGCAGATTTGACTAGTCATCAAGTAGATACGAGGAATTTATAATGACTAAGGAAATTTTATTTGCGACTGGCAATCAAGGAAAAGCTAAGGAATTAAAGGAAGCTTTTAAAAGAGCTGGAGTGGATGTTGAAATTAAAACTAATGCAGATTTAGATAATCCGCCTCATCCAATTGAAAGTGGAAGAACATTTGAAGCAAATGCCAAGATTAAAGCTCATGAGTTAGCAGAATTTTCAGGGTTACCAACAATTGCGGATGATTCAGGCTTAATGGTTGATGCATTAAATGGTGAACCTGGCGTAAGAAGTGCTCGTTATGCTGGTGAAGCTCATAATGATGCCAAGAATAATGCCAAGTTGTTGGCTAATTTAGGCGGTGTACCTGATGAAAAGAGAACGGCCAAGTTTTGGACGACGATCGTTGTTTCAATGCCAGGTGAGTTTGATAAAGATCTAGTTGTTTCAGGTACTTGTTCAGGCCGGATCCTTGCTGCACCACGCGGTGAAGATGGATTTGGTTATGATCCACTGTTCTTTATTCCTGAAAAGGGTAAGACTTTTGCACAAATGACAACAGATGAGAAAAATGAAATCTCTCATCGTGGTAATGCAGTGAGAAAATTGTTGCAAGAATTGCCTGATTGGCTAAAACAATTCAATTAAAAAAGTGTTTAGAATTTTTCGTTCTAAACACTTTTTTCTATGCGCTAGTTTTGATTGTACTAGCAGTTGTTGCAAATTTAATATCATTTTTTTGCAAAGCTTGAATGTATTTACCTAAATATAAATTTTTAACTATCGATTGCTTTTCAGGTTTTACCTTAAAATAAACGCCATAGGTAACTGTGCGTCCATTTTGCCCAGTAACCCCAATAATTGAAGGGCCAGAAGAAACGGTGCCTTTTTCAGGTTTAATTGATTTATTAACCTCTTTAATAATTTTGGTGATATGACTAAAGTCATTGTCTGCATCTAATTCAAGATTAATAGTTAGTCCAATAGCATTATGGGCCAGATTTTGTACAATCGTAATATTGCGGTTAGGAATGTAAATTATTGAACCATCTGATGCTTTTAATCGAGTGGTTCTAAGACCTAATTGATCTACAGTACCGACTTGACCATTAATGGAAACTGTATCGCCGACATCAAATTGGTCTTCACTTAAAATGAAGAAGCCGTTAACTAAATCACTCACAAAACCTTGGGCCCCCATACCTAAGGCAAGAGAGAAAATTCCGGCACTGGCTAATAAAGTTCCCACTGGCACGCCGATAATGGATAAAATACCGAAAAGATAAAAGAATATCAAGGTATATTGAAAGATACTGTTGATTAAAGCAGTAATTGTTTTAGTCCTTTTATTTCTAATTGTATTGTGTCTAGCCAAGTAGTTGTTAATTATCTTGTGACCAAAGTGGGATAAAAGGTAAAAGATTAGGGTAGTAATGGCTAGTTGCCAAATAATTGATAGAAAATTTTGCCCAATTTTGTCCCAATTGAACTGAATTTTATGCATACTGAAATGAGTAGGTAATGTGGGTATTTTCATAAATAGTTTTATAATATCCTTTCTTGAATTTAATAGGTTATAATAAAAGAATAACAAGACATTAATTGAGAATAAAGTATATTCATGCTAGACTTTTTTTAGATGGTATATGGAGGTAGAAGTTAGAAGATGACAATTTCTTATGGTGCTTTAGCAGGTTTAATTGCCGCAATTGCATTCTTAATTTTAGTATTATTTACGATCCCTATGCTTATTCGTACAGCAAAAGTTTTGAAAGAAACAAGTGCTACTATTCAGACAACTAATGAATCAATGAAGAAGCTTTCTGAAGATATGGATGGTCTGATGGATCAAACTCATAATTTATTAGATCAAACTAACGACCTAATGATCGATGTTAATGGTAAAATGAAGACGTTGGATCCAGTAGTAAAAGCTGCTGCTGATTTGGGTGAGAGCGTATCAGAATTGAATGATTCTTCAAAGAAGATCGCTAAACGCTTTAGTAGCAATCATTTTAGTCACGCTGGTCTTGTTTCTTCAATTGCGGCTACTGCTTTTGCAAGACGCAGACGCCGTAGAGGTGAAAATTAATAAAGGAGGATTTCACTATGAAAAAATTTGCAAGTTTCGTATTAGGTGCTGTAGCTGGTTGTGCAGCAGGCTTTATTGCAGGTTCATTACTTGTTAGTGATGAACAAGTTGATGATGTTAAGAACAAGATTAAAGACAACGATAAACTTCAAGATTTGAAGAAGAAGTACGACAATGGTACTGAAATCGTTAAGAATCAATTAGCTTCATTCCCAAAGAACGTTGAAGATGATTCAGAATTAAAGGACTTCGATGACATCGTTATTGATGATTCAAACAAGGACAATGATGTTGCTGATGGCGATAACGCAGAAAAATCAGTTGATGATTTGAACAATGCTGAAAATGACAATACTGCCTCAACTCCAGATAATTCAGAAGAATAATCAATTATTCATCGCAAAATAAAAAGCTGACGTCATGTCAGCTTTTTTTGCGTCTAAATTTTAGATTAATCTCTAACAGGGATAATCTTCAAGTCTTTATTGGTATGTGTAAATGTCTTAAAACCATCCTTGGTTACGACACCACAGTCTTCAATTCTTACTCCAGCAAAGCCAGGGATGTAGATACCTGGTTCAATGGAGAAGCACATCCCCTCTTCAAGAACTAAATCATTGCCTTGAACGATTGATGGATATTCGTGGACATTTTTACCGATACCGTGGCCTAAACGGTGAATGAAGTATTCGCCATAGCCGGCTTTAGTAATGATATCACGAGCAACGCTATCAAGTTCTTCAGCAGTAATACCAGGCTTAGCAGCTTCAATTGCGGCTTGTTGTGCTTCGCGGTCAACTTCGTAAATTTCACGTTGCTTGTCTGATGGCGTACCATAAGCGACTGTTCTACTTGAGTCAGATGCGTAACCATCATGCATAGTACCTAAGTCGAATAAAACTAATTCGTTAGGTTGAACAGTGTTCATAGTTGGACCAAGGTGTGGGTTAGCTGCGTTCTTACCAGCTTGGACGATCGTTTCAAAACTTTCGTGCATTACGCCTTTTTGAATCTTTAATTGGTAATCAATTTGACCAGCGATACTTCTTTCAGTCACACCGGTTCTGATTGCATCAAAACCAATTTGAAAGGCAAAATCAGCTTCGGCACCAGCGCCTTGTAATTTTTTAATTTCTTCTGGTGTCTTGTAAAGACGAAGTCTTTCAATGAATGAAGAAACATCATTAGTAAAACTTGCATTTGGAAATTCGCCGCGCAGGTATTGGTAATGAGCAACGGAAAGATCGTCTTTTTCGATAGCCCAGGTGTGAGTATCTTTAGTTCTCTTTCTTACGTTGTTGGCAATTAATTCCCATGGATCTTCTGAATCAAGGTAACCAAAAACGTCACCGTTCCATTCAGAATCTTTTGCTTCTTCTACATTTAAAGCAGGGCAGAAAATAAAAGGATCTGCATCTTTAAATACGAGCAAAGCAAAGATACGTTCATGAGGATCCATAGAATATCCCGTGAAGTAAGAAATAGTAATTGGATTAGAAATGTATGCAATATCATTGTTTGAATCTTGCAGCCATTGTTGTAATTTATCTAAGTTCATAAATAGCCTCTTTTTTTGTTAGTTTAGTGTCAGTATATCATGTTTTTGTATGAAAAAATGAAAGAAAATCTGTAAACGTTTGCACTTAGAGCAAAATAATGATAAATTAAGGTGAAGGATTTTTCGGAAGGACTGAGAATAAGCGATGCATAAACAAGAAGTTACAATTTATGATGTTGCTCGAGAAGCTAAGGTGTCTATGGCGACAGTTTCTCGTGTTGTTAACGGCAATAATAATGTGAGAAAAGAGACACGTGATCGTGTTCTTGAAGTAATTAAAAGATTACACTATCAACCAAATGCTGTAGCGCAAGGTTTAGCATCTAAGCGTACCACTACAGTAGGGTTAATCGTCCCAGATTTGACTAATTTATATTTTGCAGAATTATCTAAGGGTATTGATGATATTGCACTTTTATACAAGTATAACATTATCATTACCAGTATTGAAAATCGTTTGATGAAGGAAGATCAAGTAATTCAAAGTTTGCTTAATAAGCAAGTAGATGGCGTGATCTACATGTCAAACCGTTTGCCAAACGAAGCTGCAGAAGCATTTAAGAGAGCTAATACTCCAGTAGTATTAGCTGGGACTAAGGATAATCGCGACGAGTTTGCATCCGTAACTATTGATTATAAGAAAGCTGATACCGAAGCATTGAATTTATTAATGCACGATGGCAAGAAGAACTTGGCACTCGTGGTTGGTGATGAAGATGCAGTGGTAAATGGTGAAAATAGAATTCCAGCATACAAAGACTTTATCAAAGAGAATAATCTGGGTGAACCACATGTTTACACCGGGGTTAAGGATTATTCAGATGGTTACAATTTATACCCACAACTCGTTAAAGATGGTATCGATGGTGTAATTGTTACCCGTGATATTTCATCTGTTGGTATTTTGAACTCAGCCATGGATGCAGGCAAGAAGATACCAGAGGATTTGGAAATTGTTACTGCAAGTGCAACTCAACTTGCTTCTGTTGTTCGTCCAGCCTTGACTACAATCAAGCAGCCACTTTATGATATGGGTGCGGTGGCTATGAGAATGTTAACTAAGTTGATGAATAATGAAGAAGTTGACGAAACTCATATTGAATTGCCATATGAATTGGTTAAAAAACAAAGTACTTTAAATCAATAAAAAGTATCAAAAAAAGAAGTAGTTGATAAAAACTGCTTTTTTTTAATTTAGTGAATAATTTGATTAATTTGTTTTCGCTTTTGCCAATAAGTTGATGTGAAGATTAATTTATTAGGATTGAAAGGCAATAAAACTAAGTTCGTGTATTTGCTTACTCGTGGCAAGTTGTTATATTGCTGAAAAGCTTTTTTATTGAAAAAGCCGTAGAAAAGTATTTGATCAGCCTTAATCCAACCTTTCTTGGTGTAAAGCCACATGTTCTTAGGACCGCCATTAAAGTTTTGAATTTTAAATAATGTGTTAGCAGGCAAGAATTTCTTTGTTTTTGCTTGATTGTCAGGATAACTATAAATTGCTACTTTAGTGTTAGGCTTAGCAATTATTTTTTTATTTTCATAAGGTGCAATATCATTACGGCGTAAATCTAAGTTGACGAATTCCGCTGAAATAAAAGTTTTTTCTGCTATCTGATAGTATAATTTGTTGTCGACTCGCACGCCGTAAGTTACATTAACTTTTTGGTTAGGTCGAACGTATTTCTTTTCCTTAATTCGGACATAGGGATTCATCATAGTAGGGGTCTTAGTTTTACCAAAATAGATTCCTGTTCGATTGATAGCATATTTTTTAGTACCACTTTTGGCTAATTTATATTTAAACCCAGTAGCGGGGAAGTTGGTAACGACCCCATCGACATTACGATTAATTAACCAATGCCAAAGAGCAGGTGATTCATCCATTTCTGCCCAGACAAATAATTGTTTATGCAATTTGTGGAGCCAGTGAATTAAGAAGGGATGATCTTGAACAATGTCAGAAGCGGCGTTTACGGCATTTACTTGAGGCAAAATACTGAAGTTAATACGTTTTAAGCTACCTACAATGAAGATTAAATAAGCATCAGGCATTATTTTTCTAAAATGAAACAGACTTGCTGCAGAAAATGAATGAATCATGATGCGTTTTTGCATATGATACTTCTTAACTACTGCAGCAATTTTATCTTCTAATTCGTAAGATGGGTTGATACTATGATCAATCTTGGTTTCTAAAACAAATTTGGCGCTAGGTTTATTTTTATAATGCTCAAATAATTCATTAAGCGACATTACGTGTTCGCCATTATCATACTTTAGCTGTTTAAGTGTCTCAAAGTTATTTTGTGATACAATTGCATGTGTATGAGTGACTCGCTCAAGGTCGTCATCATGAGAGATGACTAAAACTCCATCTTTGGAAAGTTGGAGATCGAGTTCGACGTAATCAGCACCGGAATTGAAGGCAGAATCATCAGACTGAATAGTTTCTTCAGGATACTTGATGGGATCGCCGCGGTGACCAACAACAGTAAAACCACTTGTTGTTAAAAAGATTAAGCTAAAAAAAAGAGCCCAAAATAGTTGGCTTTTAAATTTCATATGTGTACACCTCTATCGCATATTAACAATAGCATGGTTACACATTTTTTTCTATTTATAGTATGATTCTGTTATTCCAAAAGGGTGAAATTGATGGAACAATTGGATTTAATTGAAGAGATTACCAGAAATGATGGTAGTCGTTATTATGAAATTTCTAATATTGATCAAAATGGAATTGCTGAATTAGCGGTGGACCATGGTGAAATTAAAAAAGTACGGATATTACAGTTGAATATTCCGCGTACTACTGCATTAATTGAGTATGAAAAATATATCAATGATACTTATGATTTGCAGACATTGACTAATGAAGATGATTGGAAAAATCCTAAGTGGGTAGAATGGGATAAACCTAAAGGCAAAATTTTGGATGCTTATCACATGATATTGAAGGCCAATCGAATTGGATAGAAAGTGGTACAAAAATGGAAACTTTGCGAATTTTACATACTAATGATCTACACTCACATTTTGAACACTTTCCTAAAATTGGGCGCTATTTAAAAAAGGCTCAGGCAGATACTTCAGTTGATGAAGTTTATACTTTTGATGCCGGTGACTTTATGGATCGTTCGCATCCCTTAACCGATGCAACTGAAGGCCAAGCTAATATTAAATTAATGAATGGCTTTCACTATGATGCGATCACGATTGGCAACAATGAAGGAATATCTAATCCGCACTGGGTGTTAGAAAGATTGTTTGATCATGCTGATTTCCCAGTAATTTTGGCTAATTTGCGTGAAGAAGACGAATCCATGCCTAAATGGGCAGTGGGTCATAAAATTATTAAAACCAAGAAAAACACGCGAATTGCTTTAATCGGCCTTACTGCAGCATATCCCATGACTTATGGTCCTAATCACTGGCATGTCAAAATGCTAGGTCATGCAATGGATCAACAATTAGCTCAAATTAAGGATCAATATGATGTTTTGATTCTGATTACTCATGTAGGACTTAAGATGGACCGCTGGCTTGTCAAGAATTATCCGCAAATCGATCTGATCGTTGGTGGTCACAGTCATGATCTATTAGCTCATGGTGAAAAAGTTGAACATACTTGGATTACTCAAACTGGAAAATGGGGTAATTACGTTGGCGATATTCATGTTGAACTCGAAAACCACCATGTAACTAAAATCGTACCTGATACGATTCCTACAGCTTCAATGCCAGAAATGCCAGAAGATGAGGCAGTTATTCAAGGCTACTATGATAAAGGTCAAAAACTTTTGTCTGAACATAAAGTAGCTAAGCTGCCTGAAAAATTTAATGATGACAAAATTGCGGCAGTTCAAGTTTCGCTTGATGCGATTGCTAATTTTGCCAAGACAGATTTAGCAATTTTGAGTTCAGGATTATTTTTGACCCCATTTAAGAGTGGAGTTTTAACTCAGTATGATTTGCAAAAGGCATTGCCACATCCTATGCATGTTGTGCGTTCTACCTTAAAAGGCAGCGATCTTTGGCGTTTAGTAATGGAAATTGAAAAGAATCGCCATTATTTGGATCATTTTCATTTGCAAGGGATGAGCTTTAGAGGCAAGATCTTTGGGCAAATGTATTACAAGGGAATTAAAGTAGATACTCGTAAGCGAATCGTTTATGCCAATGGTCATGAGATTGATCCAGAAGAAGAGTATCAAATCGCTTGCCTTGATCACTATGTATTAGTGCCATTCTTCCCGACTTTAGCTATTGTTGGTGAAAATGAATTCCTATTCCCTCAATTTTTGCGTGAAGTTGTTGGCAATTATTTAGCTAAAATATACCCACTATCATCGAGAAGTGAAGTAAATGACAGAAAAAAATAAAACTAATTCAGAAAAAAGCGCAGAGGAAAAAGTAAATAAATTTGAAGAAGAGCAGCCTTTGCGTCATCCGCTTGCTAACGTAGCACAGGATGGTAAAAGTATAAAAATTAATGATCAGTTATATACAATTGTCACTAATGAACGGAATGCGCTCGATCTAGAAATGCTCCGTAAAAAATATGATCCATTTTTGGATCAATATGATTATTTAGTAGGGGATGTTTCAAGTGACCACCTGCGCTTAAAAGGCTTTTATAAAGATGAAGCTCGCACTTCGATTGATAAAAAAGAGATGGCGATCGTAGATTATTTAACTGAATATTGTAATCCGGGTGGGCCGTATTTTATCTTGGAATTAACTAATCCTACTCATCATTATTCACATCAAAGACCGCGCAAACCGCATTATGAACGTGAACGTAATCGTAAGAATGATCGCTTCCACTCACGTCGACGTCACGGCAAGGGATATCGTAAAACTGAAAATAATCCATTCAAGAAGCGTCGAGTTCATCAAACCAAATTTAAAAAGAAGCAGTCAATTGCAGTCAAAAAAGAATTTGGACGTCATCATTCTTTTATTATTAAGAAAAGAAAGGGAAACTAGTGAAAGATTACCGGGTATTTTTAATTGACTTAGATGGGACAGTTTATCGTGGCAAGGATACTGTTGAATCAGGAGTAAGATTTGTTCATCGTTTAATTGAGCAAAAAAAAGATTATTTATTTTTAACCAATAATACGACTAGAACACCTCAAATGGTGGTCGATAAATTAAAGAGACACGGGGTAGAAACCGATACTGATCATATTTATACGCCAAGTATGGCGACAGCCAGTTATATTTTGAGTCAGAATAAAGATCATTCAAATAAAAAGATCGGTTTATACATCATTGGCGAAATCGGCTTATGGAGAGAGCTATTGCAGCATCCTGAATTTGAACTTAATGAGGAAAATCCTGATTACGTTATTGTCGGGATGGACAAGGATTTGACTTATCATAAAGTTCGTGTAGCCTCAAGAGCGATTAGACGCGGGGCTACTTTTATTGGTACTAATGCTGATATGAATTTGCCTACAGGGGATGAATTAATCCCAGGCAATGGATCTCAGTGCGTTTTTGTTGCAGCGGCTAGTGGGGTAGATCCGTTATACATTGGTAAACCAGAATCTATCATCGTAAAAAAGGCTTTAGCTAAAGTAGGATATTCTAAAGATGATGCCTTACTAGTAGGTGATAACTACGATACTGATATCAAAGCAGGTTTTAATAGTGATGTAGATCAATTATTAACTTTGACGGGTGTAACTCAAAAAGAAGATATTGTTGGCAAACGCCAACCAACGTATGTGGTTGATAACTTAGACGAATTCGAACTATGATTACAAAAGATAATTTTTTTGGACTGATATATCATTTTTTGTTTGCCATTTCGAGTAGTGTAGTGGGAGCTATTGTCGCTAGCTGGCCGCTTTTGTTTATTTTTATGCTGGTACAAAAGACATATGAGACTGTTCACATGTCTTTATTTCAAGTAATGCATAATTATAACCAGTTGATGATTTATTTGATCTGGCCCTTTAAAAAGCGGCTTAAAATGGATAATTTTCCCACATCCGCTAATGCAGCAGAACATTTTGCGGAATGTAAGCAATTATTCGTTTTTGCTGTACTCGTATTTATTGTTTGTTTAATGCTGTATTTTGTTTTTAAAAAGCGTAGAAAAAAAGCGCTGCTTAGCTTGGATAAATCTGCAGCACTTATTTTATTGTTATTGCCAATCGTAGTATTTCCTTTTGCAGTAACCAATTTTGATAGTTTTTTTATAATTTTTCACCACATGTTGTTTAACAACAATGATTGGTTATTCGATCCGAATACTGATCCGATAATCAATGTGTTAACCGAAGGCTTTTTTGCATCTTGTTTTGCAGTAGCCGGGATTATTTACGAATTATATTTTGCTGAAAAGTTGTTACGAAGATAAAAAAGAGTTCCATTAGTGGAACTCTTTTTTGAGTGAGATTTTTTTCTTCAAAGCTACGATGGCAATTGGAACAACTGAAACCAGGATGATGGCAATTACAATCATTGAGAAATGATCTTTTACTACAGGGATGTTACCAAAGAAGAATCCGATAACAGTAAATAATCCTGTCCAAAGTAAACCACCGATAATATTATAAGCAATAAATTTACCGTAATGCATTTTGCTACCGCCAGAAATAAAGGGGACAAATGTCCGGATAAATGGAATAAATCTTCCGATCACAATTGTAATTGGACCATGGCGTTCAAAGAACTTTTCTGCAGCTAGTCGATTATTTTGATTGATTAATTTATTGAACCAACTGTGTTTTTCACCTGCTCTAGTAGACCATGCTCCAATTTCATAATTGGCGGTGTCACCTAGTATGGCAGCTAAGGCAACGATTAAATATATTAGCCAAATATTTAAACCATATTTTGGGTTAGCGGCCATCGCACTAGCGGCAAAGATAAGTGAATCACCTGGCAAGAATGGGAAAATAACTACACCAGTTTCAATAAAAATGATGGCGAACAAGATCAAGTAAGACCAACCACCAAATTGGTTAACGATTGTGACCAAGTGGTCATCAATATGTAAGATAAAATCGATTAAAGTCATTTCTTTCTCCTAAATGCTAGTTGAGTGAATGGTTAAAGTTTTTTCTGGAAATAGATCACGCATAATAGAAGTAATAGCGATTTGAGCTTCTCCAAAACCTAAAGCAATTAGAGGAACCCGTCCAGGATAGCTTACTACGTCTCCAGCAGCATAGATTCCATCAATGTTGGTTTTCATCGTTGGATCAACAGCAATATTAGTTCCGTTGAGCTCGATTCCCCATTTTTTTACAAAACGATTATTAGCTTTGAAACCATAAGCGACAATAATTTGATCAAACTGCTCATGGCGTGGTTGAACATCACCCATACCTTTAAGAGTTATATCCAATTGATTATTAACTAATTGGATGTCCTTTGGAAGATAGGGAGTTAAAATTTCGACGTTTGCTAAAGAACGAAGCTTTTTAACGTTGGATTCAAGACCGCGGAATTCATTACGACGATGGATAATTTTGACATTTGTATAATTTGCTAATTCAATTGCTAAATCAAGAGCAGAATCGCCTCCACCGAAGACGCCTATCTTTTGGTTGGCAAAATCTTTAGGGTCTTTAATGAAGTAGTGGACTCTTTTTTGAATATCTTCATTCATCTTCAATGGTAATTCTTTAGGTTTGAATGCTCCTGCGCCTGTAGCAATAATAATGCTTTTGGCTAATACCATATCATCTAAGATGAAACCGTCGTCGCTTTTTTTAACATCATTAACTTTATGATTAGTAATAATTTCGGTTTCCTTTGGTAAACCTGATTTTAAATTTTGGATTAAGGCTGTTCCACTGATTGTATTATAAGCAGGGATGTCACTAATTTGTTTAAATGGATAAAGCATTTGGGGCTGACCACCAACCTCAGATAATGAATCGAAGATTAAATTAGACAAGCCATGCAAGTGAGCAAAATGAGCTGCAAATAATCCAACAGGACCGGCACCTATAATTGCGAGATCAACTTTTTTAATTTTTAAAACCTCCTCTAAGTGTTGATGTATCAACTTTAACATGATTTAAGACAATAATCATTTAAAATTTGTACTTGTTTAAATCTGTTGACTAAGGTATATTAATTAAGTCGTCTTTTGAAGGACAGATTTAATTAATAAAAAAATACTTGCAAAACCAAGTTAAGTATTATATATTAATAAAGTCGTCTTGAGAGATGACGAAGAGCTTGAGAGCTTTAAAAAAAAGTTTTTGAAAAAAAGACTTGCAAAGTTAAAGCAAAACGAGTAATATATTTAAATGTCGTCAGGCGAGAGCCAAGGCGGCAGAAAACAAATCAAAAAAGTTCTTGACAAAGGATTTGAGATTTGATAAAATATAAAA
>NZ_PCZD01000043.1:0-14672 GCF_002553975.1 Lactobacillus sp. UMNPBX6 | reverse complement strand
GAATAAACAAACTAAAAAGACAATCAACACAGATTTAATTTATATAATACGAGGAGGTGAAATCATGAAAAGAATGAGCAGCTTAGCCTATCATTTTGGCGTTAAGCTTCGCTTTTATCCTAGTTCTAAGCAAAAGAAAATCATTAAGTTGAACTATGATGCGCAACGCTTTGTCTACAACTCTTATGTAGGACGCAATCGAAGCAATTATCATGCTAAGCACTACTTAGCTGTTAGACAATATCAAGCAATGCCCTTTGCTTTTTCTGCTCTTAATAGCTATGAAGCTAGGTTGGCAGAAGAAGTAGTCGCTAATAGCGAACTATTGGCTAAGCCTAAGAATATCCGCGATACTTATAGCTTTTTACGCGTTAAAGAAATTGATAGCCTCGCTATTGCCAACGCTATTCAGAACTACCAGAAAGCTTGGAGCAACTATCGCAAGATTGGTCATGGAATCCCAACTTTCCATAAGAAACGCAGCGACTGGTCATATCAGACCAACTGTCAATACCCTAAGCAAAAAGAAGCTTTTCTTGATAACGGGACAGCTAGGTTTATTGATGCTAAGCATATTAAATTGCCTAAGCTGGGAATTGTCCGCATTGCCGGCTTTAGAAAGCTAATCAAAGAGCGTCTGGTTAATCATATTCCAACTCGTATTGGAACAGTGACGATAAAAAAGACCGCTGATGACCAATTCTACCTGTCTATGCAGTTAGGCAGCGATACTGCTTTTGTCAAGGAATTGCCTAAGACGCAGAGTCAAATTGGCATTGACCTTAACCTTGATAATTTCTTAACAGCATCTAACGGAGCAATGGTTGCTAATCCACGATTTTATTGCAAAACCAAAAAGAAGCTGGCCCATGCCCAACGTGTCTTGTCTCGCAGGCAGCGCCGGGCAAAAAAAGAAGGACGCAATTTGTGGCTAGCAAAAAACTATCAAAAACAGCGTCTAATAGTCGCTAAACTGCACGATAAGATCAGAAGACAGCGTAATAACTTTTTACAAGTACTCTCAACTACACTAATCAAAAACCACGATTTAGTGGTTGCCGAGGAATTAAGAAACAGAAACCTGTTAAAGAATTATGCCTTGTCGCAATCAATTTCTGATGTCGGCTGGCGTAGTTTCCTGAATATGCTGGCTTATAAGGCAGATCTATATGGTAAAGAATTTCTAACAATTGATCCTAAATATACTACTCAACGCTGTCATGCTTGTGGCAGTATTATGGGCCAAAATGGTTATAAGAAATTAACCCTTAAGGATCGGGAGTGGACTTGTCCAATTTGTCGAATGCCCCATATTCGTGATTGGAATGCGGCAGTGAACATCTTAGAAAAAGGATTAAGCAAGTGGCAGAATCCTAAAATAAAAGAAAAAAGCAGCCTAAGCTAGGCTGCAGTCCGCTAGCAATTCGCGGACTTAAAAGGCTTTGGTAATTAGACGACCTCTATCGGCAATAGTCAAAAGACTATTGCTGGTAAGTCAAGTCCGTATCTAAGCAAGTTTGTGTTCTGGTTAGCGTAAGCTAACGAGCCACTAAGCCCTAGACTTCAGTCTAGGGTAGTTGACACATGCTATAGTAAGTTTATAGGATTGACCAATTTGTAAAATTGATCAAAAAATAAGAGCAAAAAAGCCGTTACTCGAAGTGGACAAAAGAGTAACGACTTTTTATTTTTACCAAATTTTAGGACATTAAAGTTCTGTGTAAATGGCTAAGGCTAACGGCGCTTGTGCTTTTTCCGCTTTCGCTGATCGTGCTGCCTTGTGCGATGACGATTATCTAGCCACTCATCAAACAGCTTCTCTAGAGCATGAGACACTGCATTCACAACAATAGGCGGCAACTACGGCGGTTAATAGGATTACCATACTTGCAAAATAATTACCTCCTAATGCAAAAATGGACATTGGGAGGAGCACAAATGCCAATCACAATTATAACAAACACTTATTAAATCAATTAGAATTCTAAAATAATAGCAACAAAAATCTGCATTTATTCACTGAAAAATCTGCCAAATTTCCCATTGTTTTTATTTGTAACCCCTTTACATCTGGTCAAAACGCAATAAATGAGTATATAATAAGAGGGATTTGTAAGATTATAAAAGGGGATAAACATGGCAGATAATAATGATCAAAGCCAAAAACCGATGCATCATCATCACCGTCACCATCATCGCCATCACCACCGCAAGTTTTGGCGAGGATTCTGGATTGTAATTGGTGTGATTGTAGTCATCGGACTTTTTGTTTGTGGTTACATTTATAAGAATTTGCGTGATATCACACAAAACATGTATACGCCTGTTGCTAAACAAACCAAGAGTAATAAGGGACGTAATTTAGATACGCTATTGAATGAAAAGAAGCCAATCAATATTTTGCTTCTTGGTACAGATACCGGTGCTATGGGACGTCATTGGAAAGGTAGAACTGATACCATGATGATGATGACCATTAATCCAAGGAAGAATAGCACAACTATTATTTCTATTCCACGTGACTCTAATGCAATCTTCCCAGACTTCCCACAATATGGGGTAACGAAGATGAACTCAGCGTATACTTTGGGTGGAGTTGCAGAAACTGTTAAGACTCTTGATAAATATTACAGTGTGCCAATTGACGGCTACATCATGATTAACATGGGCGGCTTGAAGAAGGCAATCGATCAAGTTGGTGGTATAGATGTAACTTCACCACTTACGTTCAATAATATGGGCTACCACTTCGAAGAAGGTAAGACTTACCATATGAATGGTAAAAAGGCATTAGCCTTTGCTCAACTTCGTCACGGAGATCCACGTCAAGACTACGGTCGTCAAGATCGTGACCGTCGCGTGATTATGGCGCTTCTTAAGAAGTCTGTTTCACCGACAACCTTGTTGAATTCTAAGTTCTTGAATTCAATTTCTGATGAAATGCAGACTGACTTGACTATGAACCAGATGTACAAGATTGGTATGGATTACCGCAAGGCTACTGATAACTTGAGTCAAGACCATGCTCAAGGTGTAAGTAAACAAACTATGAATCCTAAGTTTGGCTTGATGGAAATCGAAGTTGTAAGTAAGGATGAAAGACAAAGAGTATCTGATAAGATTAGGGATGCTCTAGAAATACCAAAGACTAAGGTAGCTGCTAATAAAGACAGCTATGTTATGAGACGTGATTAAAGGAAAGACAGATGGAACAAGAACAAAAGCAAACTGATAATACAATTGATCTTACTCAATTATTTCAACTTTGCCGCAAACATATTTGGGCATTGATTCTTTGGAGTGTTGGACTCGCATTAGTAGGTTGGGGAATTGCTAACTTTGTTATTTCACCAAAGTATAGTTCTAGTGCGCAGATTTTAGTTAACCAAAAATCCAATAAGAATGATCCTAATGCAGCATATACAACGCAACAAGCTAACATGCAGTTGGTTAGTACTTATAAAGATATCATAACTAGTCACGTAATTTTGCAGGATGCTTCTGATCGTTTGGCTAACCCAGTTAAAGTAGTTAAGAAGGCTAAACCAGCTAAGTACAGAACTACTGATGATGGCAGAAAAGTCTTAGTTAGAAAAGCACAACCAGCAGTCATCGAACGTGATGGTAAAGCTTATAGCGTTTCCGCTAGTCAATTAGCAAGCAGCATTTCAGTTGCTACACAACAACAATCACAAGTTTTCTCTGTTTCTGCTAAAGCAGATACTCCTGAAAAGGCTAAGGCTGAAGCTAACGCAGTTGCTAGATCATTCAGAGACCAAATTCCTAACATCATGAACATTAATAACGTTACAATTGTTGCACCAGCTACTAATGGTACTCAATCATCACCTAACGTTAAGATGTTTACTTTAGCAGGATTTGTTATTGGTTTAGTATTGACCTTCGCAGTAATCTTAATTCGTGAAATGACTAATACCACTGTTCGTGATGATACTTACTTAACTCAAGAATTAGGTTTAACTAACTTAGGTCATGTTGCCCACTTCCATGTATCTTCATCATTCAAGTTGATTAAGAAGAGCAGTAAACCAGCTAAGCGTGAACAACGCAAGAGACGTAGAGTATAGGAGGTAGCGGATGTCACTTTTTAAGAAAAAACGTGGTACAGATGAAACCATTAAAAACGGTGCTAATTTAATTACAGTTGCAGATCCAAAAGGTCCAGTAACTGAACAGTTCCGTACAATCCGTACCAACATTAACTTCATGGCAGTTGACCATGATATTAAGTCTGTTGCCTTTACTTCTGCTAATATTAGTGAAGGTAAATCGACCGTTGCTGCTAATGTGGCTGTAACCTATGCTCAAGCAGGCCGTAAGGTATTATTAATCGATGCCGACTTACGTCGTCCTACTGTTCATAGAACATTCAACTTAAGCAATCATGTAGGTTTAAGTACAGTTATCTCTTCTACTGCTAAGGAAGTAGACTTAGATGATGTTGTTCAAGATAGTGGGATTGCTGACTTAGCAATCTTACCTGCTGGTCCTACACCACCTAATCCATCAGAATTGATCGGTTCTAAGAGAATGCAAGACTTCATCAGCTTAGTTGAAGACCATTATGATATGGTAATTATTGACTTGGCGCCAGTGCTTGAAGTATCTGATACACAAGAATTAGCTCGCCGCTTAGACGGTGTTATCTTATTAGTTCGCCAGGGTAAAACACAAAAGGCTGCTATTAAGCGTGCTGTTGAAATGCTTAACTTCTCCAAGGCTAAAGTCCTAGGCTTTATTATGAACGATATTAGTTCCGACAATGCCGGCTATGGTTATGGATATGGTTACGGCTATGGATATGGCTACGGTTACGGCGAAGAAGATAAGAAGAAAAAAGGTTTCTTTTCAGGAAATAAGAAATAATGGTTTTAGTTGATATTCACTGTCACATTTTGCCAGGCGTTGATGATGGTGCCAAGGATTGGCAAACATCAATTAAGTTAGCAAGAGATGCGGTTAAAGATGGAATAACTCATGCAGTTTGCACGCCGCACATGCTTAATGGCAAGTATATCAATCATAAGAAAGACGTTATTCGTTTAACAGAAAACTTTCAAGATATGTTAGACGATGCCAAGATTCCGTTAACGGTGTTTCCTGGACAAGAAGTGCGAATCTCAGGTGATTTACCTGATGCACTTGATAATGATGACATCCTCTTCTTAGATGAAGATGGGCAATACATGCTCTTGGAATTTCCAAGCGATGACGTACCAGCTTATACGCGAGACATGGTTTTCGATTTAATGCAACGCGGTATTACACCAATTGTGGTGCACCCAGAGCGTAACAAGAAAATCTTGGAAGAACCAACTATTTTGCAGGGATTAATTGAGCAGGGATGCTTAGTGCAGATTACTGCTAGTTCTTACACGGGAACCTTTGGCAAGAAAATTGAAGAGATGTCACGCAAGTTTATCGAAGCAGGCCAATGTGCCTGCTTCGCTTCGGATGCGCACGATTTGCCTAAGAGACAATATCAATATAGTGAAGCATTAAAAAAGCTGAGTAAGGAATTTGGGAGTGAACTTGCTCAGCAATATCAAGATAATGCTCGTGGATTTGTAAATGGGGACAATGTACAACTAGATTGGCGCCCATTAGGCAAAAAGAAAAAATTTTGGCTATTTTAATCTGCAAATCTGCAGATTTGTGCCATTAACTGAATATTTGTGCTATATTGATTAAAAAAGAGTGTTTATTTTACAGAAAAGTACTATAAATATACGACATTGAGGGTAAGAGGAAAAATGATGGTAATGGAGAAACTAAAAGTTAATCCGGCCAAAGTGCATGGGCGGTATGTTTATCACGCAGTGAAAAGATTGTTTGATATTATCGCAAGTGCAAGCGGATTGATTCTGCTGTCTCCATTATTTTTATTTTTAATAATAAAAATAAGACATGAAGACGGTGGACCAGCATTCTATTCACAAGAACGAATTGGTAAAGATGAAAAGCCATTCAAAATGTGGAAATTTCGTTCCATGGTGGTTAATGCCGATCAGATGATCGATCAACTGGAAGATCAAAACGAAATTGAAGGTGCAATGTTCAAGATTAAGGATGATCCAAGAATTACTAAGATTGGGCATACTATTAGAAAATATAGTCTTGATGAGTTGCCACAGCTCTGGAATGTGTTAATCGGTGACATGTCTCTTGTTGGACCACGTCCGCCTCTACCATCAGAAGTAGAAGAATATACCGATTATGATAAGCAGAGATTGCTTGTGATGCCGGGATGTACAGGATTATGGCAAGTTACCAAGCGTAATGAAGCTGACTTTGATGAGATGGTTTGGCTTGATATTGTGTATATCAACCATTCTGGGATATTGGAAGATTTGAAGTTGATTATTAAAACTATTGGGGTGGTTATTCACCCTAATGGAGCGTATTAGTGGGGATAAATAGAATTTTAATAGAGGAATATTACTAAGTGGAAAGAATGAGAATAACTAAATCGACTTTAGCAACGTACGTTTTATTTTTGGTTTGGTTCATATTAATTATTTTAAATTTAAAAGATACTGATAGTGTAATTTTTCTCTGTATATGGGGCATTTTAATCAGCATAGGTATTGTATATATAAGTTGTATCAGGTCAAAATTAGAATTAAGGCTTTCTAAGATTCAATTTTGGTGGTTAATATTTGTAGTTTATAGTTTTATTGTAAGTTTTATTAATCAAAAATTGGGCTCAAATTATATAAATTTAAGTCGAAATATAGTGAGTTTTTTTATTGCCTTTTTAGCACTATATATTTTTACTAGATTTTGTAACTCATTAAAATTTATAGAGATTTATAGAGATTTCTTTGCATTTTGTTCTATTTTAGGAATTATTGAAATTATTACCAAAAGATCTTTGTTTGTTAATTGGATGACATCAAGTAATTCGATAGAGTTGTTTAATACTTTTGGTTTTAATTCGGGGCTGTATAGAGTAACTCTCTTTTTTTATCATCCAATTTATTATGGTATTCTTCTCACTATTTTTTTGATATTTATTATGCTGAAGCCATATAAGTCAAAGGTATTACAATATTTGTTTGTGTTTTTGGGAATAATAAATTTAATTTATACACAATCCCGTTCAAGTTGGATTGCGCTTGTATGTTGTTTATTATTTTTATTATTAAGAAATTTCAAACAAGTAAATAAAATACAAATAAACTTATTGATTAGGTCTTTTTACTTTATAATAGGAATAATTTTAGCCTTATTTATAGTTATTAATTTGTTTCCACAATTAACTTCTAATTTATTGAATATTTTTTCTAGTAGAATTGGAGAAGCAACCAATAATACTACAAATGCACGAACCGCTAATTGGGCTTTAGTTCAATATTCAAATACTATATTTCTTAAATTATTTGGAGGCGGGGATGGTTTCGCAACCACCATGTTACATTTGCATCCACAGTTTATGGGATGGACTCAAGCTGTTGACAATCAATATTTAACATTCTATATGGATTATGGAATATTAGGGATAGCTCTGTTTTTAATGTTTATTCTTAATATATTTAAAACTTTTATGTCTACGGAAGATAAGTCAAAGTTAGCAATCTCATTGGCAATAATGGCAATATTTATTTCAGCCTTTTTTTATGAAGTATATTTTCAAAATGAAGTTAATAATCTATTGTTTATATTAATTTGCTTATTAAATTCAAATAGCGGAAAGGTTTTTAAGTAATGAAAGATGTTTTTATAATAGGTTCTAAAGGAATTCCTGCTCAATATGGAGGATATGAAACATTTGTAGATAATTTAGTGATGCGACAATTTTCTACACATATTAAATATCATGTTGCATGTTTGACATTTAGCAAGAATCCCAAGGACTATGAATACAACGGTGCTAGTTGTCATGAAGTTTCTATTCCTAACATTGGGGGTGCTAAGGCAATACTTTATGATTTAAGGGCATTAAATTGGGCATTGAAAGACATTAAAAAGAATAATTTAAAAGACGGTGTGATTTATATTCTTGCTTGTCGTATTGGCCCATTTATTCATAGTTATATTCCGAAGTTTCATAGATATGGGTTTAAAGTTTGGGTTAATCCGGACGGTCATGAATGGCTTAGAGCTAAGTGGTCAAGACCAGTAAGAGAATATTGGAAAATAAGTGAATCCGGTATGGTTAAACATTCGGATTTATTAATTTGTGATAGTAAAAATATTGAAAAATATATTCGCAAAGAATATAAAAAGTTCAATCCTAATACTACTTATATTGCATACGGTGCGGATATTACAAAGTCATCTTTGTCATTTGAAAATGAAAAAGTCAAAAACTGGTATAAGTCTAAAGAAATATCCCCTAATAAATATTATTTAATTGTAGGACGTTTTGTTCCTGAAAATAATTATGAAACAATGATTCGGGAATTTATGGCAAGTAATACTACAAAAGACTTAGTGATTATTACAAATGTTGAGAAGAATGCTTTTTATAATTCATTGAAAGAAAAGACACATTTTGATCACGACTCAAGAATTAAATTCGTTGGTACTGTTTACGATAAAGATTTATTAAAATTTATTCGTGAAAATGCATATGGTTATCTTCATGGACATTCTGTTGGAGGAACTAATCCATCATTGCTTGAAGCTCTAGGTAGTACTAAGCTCAATCTCCTTTATGATGTAGGTTTTAATAAAGAAGTTGGTGAAGATGCTGCTCTTTATTGGAGTAAGACACCTGGATTCTTAAGTAATCTATTAGATAAGGCTGACAATCTAAATCCTGTCCAGATTAATAATTTAGGCAAAAAGGCAAAGGAAAGAGTTATTAATGGATATTCATGGAAAAAGATAGTTGAGGAATATGAGAAAAGTTTTTTAAGATAATATGAAAATTTTAGCATTAATCATTGTTTATAATAAAAGAATATCTGATTCATTAACTTTTAATAATCTTAAAAAAATTCAGCAAAGTTTTCCAAGTTTGGATATAGTTGTCTTTGATAATAGTACAAAAGATTATAAAAATAAAAAATATTCATTATCTCATGATATTAAATATATAAGTAAAAAAAGTAATATAGGTTTATCTAAAGCCTATAATATTGTGCTTGATACATTATCAAGTGAATATAATGATAACGACTTAATAGTTTTTTTGGACGATGATACAAAGGTCAATAAAGATTACTTTATCCAATTATGTAAAGCTGCTCGATCTAAAAGTAAAATAGATATTTTCGCTCCAATAATAAGAGGTCAAGATGGAGTTATCTATTCTCCTAACAATGCTAATTTTTTAAAAAATCACTTATTGAAAGATGTAAAAAATATTCGTGAAATTAAGAATTTTAATGCAATTTCAAGTTGTTTGGCTGTTAGATTTCGTGTTTTTAAAAAATATAGGTTTGATGAAAGATTGTTTTTAGATGAAGTTGATCAAAAGTTCTGTGAGGATCAACGTAAACTTGGAAGAAAGTTTAGCTTAATTTATGTAGTAATTTGTCAAAATTTTCATCAAAGAGATTCTCAGTTAGATGCTAATACATTGTGGCCAAGATTCAAATTACGAATTAGAGATATTATAGTATATGGCAAGTTAAAGGGAAATCAATATCTTTATATAGGCTTTTTAAAGACGAATTTACTTGGGATTCAATATGCTTTAAAAACTAAAGATAGTTCATTGATGGCTAAGACATTTAAGTTAAGTAAATATTGGATGAAAGAAGATATAAAATGAAAAAAAAGTTGGCCTTTGTTGATTTAACCAATTTTAAAGACTGGCCTATGGGTGGAATGCTGCAGTATGAATTAAGTATTCTACCTTATCTATGTGATCATTATGATATAGATATTTGGGGGGTATCAGTAGACGGTATTAAACCTCAACCAATTCTCATAAGGGGCAAAAAATATCCAGTACATGTATGGACTGATGTGAAAACACATAAAAAATTAATTCCCAATTTTTGGAGAGGACTATTTTTAAAAAAGTATGTAAAAAAATTTGAAAAATACGATGGAATTTATGCACACACAGCCACTTGCTTGATGCCATTTTTTAAATTGCAGGCCCACGGAACCAAGATATTTTATCATCAACATGGATTAATTTATTTAAGAGATCCAATTTTTAAAACAAAGATCCAAATTCCATTTATGAAAAGGGCACAAATAAAAAGCAATGTTACTTTTATTGTGTCTGGACCTAAATTAGTGAAAGAATATGGCAAAACTTTAAAAAAGCATGGCAAATTTATTTCAATTGATAGTCCTGTGAATAGGTTTAACAAAACTGTATCTTCAAAATTGAATAATAAATTTATTTATACGGGGAGAATAACTGATTTTAAAGGGGTATCTTTTTTAGTAGATGTTTTTAATGCATATTTAAAAGATGATACCACAGCTGAATTAACAATTGTAGGTGATGGTGATGCACTTCCAGAAGTGAAGAAAAAGATAAGTGAATACGGATTAAAAAATAAAGTGCATTTAATGGGAAAGATGGCGCATGATCGAGTAATTGAAGAATTGTTAAATAATACAATTTTTATCACGGCTTCTGAAGGTGAAGGTGTATCTGTTTCAGTTGCGGAGGCGAATATGTTAGGATTACCTGTTGTTTGCTTAAATGTTAATGGGCTGAATGAGCAGATTATTGATGGAAAAAATGGTGTAAAAGCTAAAAGCAAAACTATTCAATCGATGTGCAACGCTATGATAAATGTAAGTAACAATTGGAATGAATTACATGAATCGACCTTAGATTTTTCTAAGAAATATGATAGTAAACTTATTGCAAATAAAATAATTAATAATATAGATAGTGAATTAGCTTAATTATGGTAAATAATGCGACAATCGATTTTATAATTCCAATTTATAATACTCCAAGTTCAGCACTTGATTCTTGTATAAAATCTATTACTAAATTAAAAAATATTCAATATAGAATATTTTTAATAGATGATGGTTCAGATCAAGTTGATGAATATTCTATTTGTACTAAATATATTAATCAATATCCTCAAAAAATTAAGTATTTTTATAAGAAAAATGGTGGGGTTAGTTCTGCCAGAAATTATGGTATAAAAAAATCAGTGTCAGATTATATTTGCTTTGTCGATTCTGATGACTTAGTACTAGATATTATTCCTAAATTACCTGATGAGTTTGACATTCTAAATTATAATTTATGTTTTAGTACTGGTTCTAAGGAAAAGATTTTTAGGTTGAACTTACCTGAGGGAAAAATACTTGCATCTGATTATTTTGAAATTCTATTGAAAAATAGTATTTGGAATTCAGTATGTGGAAAAATTTTTAAAAAGGATTTTTTGAAAAAAAATCATATAAGATTTAATGAAAATATTATTCATGGTGAAGATTTAGACTTTTTGATGCAATGTTTATTTGCTAAAGCTGACATCTTTTATGTAAATAAAGAAATGTACCTATATAAGTTTGCTAAAGAATCAGAAAATAATAGATTTAATAATTTTCCATTAAATATATTAAGAGATTATATTCATAATTATAACGCAAAAATTAAATACATTGATGAAACCTATGCTTTAGAGAATCCTAAAAGAAAAAAATTAAAAATATATTTGAATAATGACATGATAAAAAGTTTATTTAATTTGTATTTGAGCAATATAATGGGGAATAAACAAAAAGTACATAAATTGAAATATACTATTCAAGTTTTTTTGAATAAAAGCAATATGTATGATGAAGCTACTAGCGTAAATAAAGTTAGATATAGATTAATATATATCAATAACAATATTTTGATTAAATTAATAGCAATATTGCAACGATTATATATAAGGATTAAATAAAATGAAAAAATGTACTGATAAAGAAATTAAAGATACTCTTTTTGATATTTTAGTTTATTTTGATAAATTGTGTAATGAATATAACTTAAATTATACTTTAGATTCTGGTACATTATTAGGTGCTGCTCGACATAAAGATTTTATACCATGGGATGATGATATTGACGTAGCTATGCCTTATGAGGATTACAAGAAGTTAGTTAACTTAGGTGATGAGGTTAATAGATTAAATAATAATTTTAGGTTACATGGTTATTCCAAGAAGATAAATAATAAGGAACATTACATTTATCCTTTTTTGAAATTAGAAAATAAGAATACAATTGCTAAATTTCATGCTGCCAAAGATAGTGGTGGAGCTTGGATTGATATTTTTCCTTTAAATGGGGTTCCAAATGATAAGAACATATATATAAAGTATGCGAAGAAAATGGAATTATATCATAGTCTTTTAGGTAAAGGGGATACTATTAATCAAGAAAACATTGTAAAAAAAGTTGGTAGAAAAATCATTAGGTTAGGCTCAAATTATTATCGAGATAGAATGGTTAAAATGTTAGATGAATTAGGAACAGTTCATTCCAATAAAATTGCAGATACAGTTTGGGCTAATGATAGAATAAATACTTTGTTTCCATCAGATATTATAAATAACTATACTAAATTAGAATTTAGAGGTAAAAAATTTTATACTGTAAAAGAATATGATAAATATTTAACTATTCAATATGGTAATTGGAGGAAATTACCGCCTAAAGAGCAAAGAGTGGCACATCATGAATATGATTTGTATATGTTATAGAAACTAGGGAATAGTCAAAAGGTGAAAAAGTAATGATAGGTAATGACATAATTTCATGTGAGATACTTAATTATAATGATTGGAAAACTACTCAAAGTTTAGTAGACAAAATAAAAAAATACAAAGTATTAGATTATATTGTAGTAGTTGATAATGCCTCTCCTGATAATTCTTTTAATCATTTAAATCAATTATATGATAACGATTCTAAAGTTAAAGTTATATCGACTACTAAAAATGGGGGATATGGATATGGCAATAACTTTGGCATAAAATACGCTCATGATAAATTAAAATCTAAATATGTTTTACTTTCGAACCCAGATGTCTTTTTTACTCAAAAGATGTTACTTTCTTTGGTAAAGGTTATGAAGGAAAAAGATGCAGGAATAGTTTCTAGTGTTCAGACAGTGCATGGTAAGCCAGTTAAAATCCCTGCGTGGAAAATACCGACAGCTTTTGAGTATACTTTTTCACTAACTCCGCTTTCAAAGATGTTAAACATAGATTATAGTTACCCCTCTCATTATTTTAGTGATCCAATTTGTGCGGTGGATTGTGTACCTGGAGCCATGCTATTAGTAGACTCTTCAAAATTTATTGAAGTTGGTGGTTTTGATGAAGATATGTTTTTATTTTGTGAAGAAACTACGATTGGTTTTAAGATGAAAAAAGCAGGTTATAAAACATACTTAGCAAATAATGAAACATATGATCATCAAGTTTCATTATCTATTAACAAAAGTATTCCGCAAAAGAATAAACAAATAGTTTTAATATTAAGAAATCGTTTGTTATTTATGGAAAGATATTTACACGAGAAAGGAATAATGTTATTTCTATCACGAGTTATTTTTAAGATGAAGATCAAGCATTTAGAAAAGGAAAGTGAATAAGACTAAAAGATGAGCCATGCGATATTAGTAATAGGTTATGGAAATCACGCGGATATTTTAAAACAGACTTTACAAGTTTTGAATGATAAAGATATAGATTTTTATATTCATTGGGATAAAAGATATTCATTACCAGATTTAGATTCAGTTAATATAGCAGGTAAGGTTATTTTTATAAAATCAAGAATTGCCGTAAAATGGGGAAGTTACACACAAATTAAAGCGTTACTTTTGTTGTTGAAGAATTTTGATTATACAAAGTATGACTATATTCATTTGATTTCTTCAAACGATCTGCCATTAATGACATCTGAGTACTTTAAAAAATATTTCTCTTCTGATTTTTATATAGGTTTTCATGATCCAGTTACTCAGGTCGATATAAATAGATTACGTTATGTGTATCCTAATAATATAGATTTTAGAAAGCATAAGGTAATAGCTAAAGCGGTATGGTATATTAATAAACTTTTCCATATCAATAAATTAAAAAAATTCAATATCAAAAATATAAAAAAAGGTCCGCAATGGTTCTCGCTTAAAAGTAAATATGTTCCAGGAATATTAAATTATAAAGATCAGAATATATTTAAAAATTGTTATTGTGGTGATGAGTTATTTATTCAAACTATTTTTCATGGATGTGATAATAAAAAACACATTAAGGATGATAATGCAGAAGCTGCAAGGTATATAGATTGGAATAGAGGAGAACCATATACTTTTAAGGATACTGATATTTCAGAATTAAAAGGAAAAATAAATTCAGATTTTGCTTTTGTTAGAAAAATCGATGATGTGAGAATAGGTAAGGAGCTTTTTGATCTTTAAATTTTAATATTATATATCTCTAATTTACTTTAATTGGTATTAGCATTTTAGTGCGATTTTGATAGATTATTTGTTTAAATCACATGTTTTTGTTTAATGATGAAAGTATTTATAACTAATTTAGTGTTATTGGTATATAAGATAGAATAATATTAAATTGACATATTAAAATTAAATCGCCGATTGTAAAATCAAGTTGAACACTTTATAAAAATAAAAGTCCATCTGGACCTGTTTGATAGAATGTTAATATCCACAAAAACATCTATTGGAGGTCACAAATGGACTCTT
>NZ_PCZD01000042.1:0-15045 GCF_002553975.1 Lactobacillus sp. UMNPBX6 | reverse complement strand
TCCAGATGGACTTTTTATTTTTCTAAAGTGTTCAATTTGATTTTACAATCGGCGAAAATAAAAAAACAAAAATTTTTGTTATAAAAAATCCAGATGCCTATTAGAACATCTGGATTTAAATTTTTGAGGCTCAAGTAGTCAAATATTTATTCATGGTGATCGATCAATCTTCTATTGAGATTAATGTTAGTTTATTAATGCATTTATATTAGATTATAGTATGTCTTTTTTATTCTATATAAATAGACAAATGAACGTCTTTTTGACTATAAATTGGTCAAATATACAAATCTATTTTTTATTACTTTATGCTAAAATGATGGACATTAAGTCATGAATATTAAAAAATTATTGTAGGAATTTAAATGAAAGGAAAAGATAACTATAACTCGGTAGATTATTCTTATGTTTTTTCTGCTAAAAAGAAATTGGAGTTAGAGCACGGCAAAAAAGTGCTACTAATTTTGGCAGAATGAAGAATAAGTGGACTGCTGCCGCTGTTATCGCGTTAGCCTCAGGTTCAGTGGTTTTGTTTGTGCCAACTGGAAAAGCGCAAGCAGCTGAAGCTGATGCTGGTGTGAAGACAGAACAAGTTGAGACTAATAAGCAAACGGATCAAGCACAGCAAAAACAAGTAAAACAACCTACGCAGGGTGAAGACGAGATGATCAAACTGATCAAGATACATCAGATCAACCGGTAGGTGATGATGATACTGATAAAGGTTATTATGAAAGTCAAAATCAACCTGTAAATACACCTGATCATATTAAAGGCAACGTTCAAGATGCATGGGACCAAGGTTATAAAGGTGAAGGCATTGCTGTAGCTGTAATTGACTCTGGAGCAGATCCAAGTCATAAAGATTTCCAAACTGCACCTACTAATCCTAAGTTTTCTAAAGAAGACATGGAAAAGATCATCAAGAAGTTAGGTCATGGTCGTTACGTAAGTCCTAAGTTTCCTTATGTGCATAACATGATCACAGGTGATGATGATCAAATTAAAGAAAATAACCAAGATGCAGTAAAAGATGGCTCTCACGGCCAACATGTATCCGGAATTATTGCTGCTAATGGTCAGCCCGATAATAAAAATGGTGAATATGTTGTTGGAGTAGCACCAGAAGCTCAACTATTGTTCTTAAAGTATTTTAGTGATGATGGAACTACGGGTGATGTAGCCGAAGCGATCTATGATGCAGTTAATGCTGGAGCTGATGTAATTTCACTATCTCTTAATAGTGCACCTAATGTGCCCAACTTGAATAACGCCGATCAAAGAGCAATTCGTTATGCTGTTGATCATGGGGTTGTTATTTCCGTTTCTGCTTCCAACGATGGTAATTCTGCATCAATTGATGCATCAAATAATGTTTCTGATAAGGATGACTATTATCCTAATTCAAATTTAGGTAATTACAAGCCATTTAATTCAGGTGATATTGGTGATCCTGCTGACTCTCCAGACGCCATTACTGTAGCGGCTGAAAAATCAGAACAAGATGAAGACAGTAACATGGCAGATTTTACTTCTTGGGGACCACTTCCTGATTATACTTTAAAGCCAGATGTATCAGCTCCGGGTGTGGATATTATTTCAACAGGAAATGATAATAAATACGTTAAGATGGATGGTACTTCAATGGCAACACCATTTAATTCAGGTGTAGCTGCTTTAGTTATTCAACGACTAAAAAAGACCAATCCTAATTTACGTGGTGCAGCTTTAGTTCAAGCAGTGAAGGGCTTGATAATGAGTACTGCTAATCCACAGTTAGACGTAAATAGTGATAATTCTGCTATTGTGTCTCCTCGTAGACAAGGTGCTGGTCAAATTAATGCTGGTGCAGCAACATCATCACCAGTTTATATTACTGCCGATGATGGAACTAGTTCACTTAGCTTACACAATATTCAAGATTCAACTAATTTCAACTTAACTTTCCATAATTTAAGTGACAAGGAACAAACTTATACCTTTGATGATTTGGGTGGAGGATATACTGAAGATCGTGATCTAGATACTGGATTGTTTAGTGATGTTCAATTAGCAGGTGCACGTGTTGATGGAGAAAATAGTATTACTATTGCTCCAAATTCAACTGCTAAATTTGCCTATACTTTAAAGCTGACTGGTTTGCAAAAGAATCAATTAGTTGAAGGATATTTGCATTTTGCAGGTAACAACGGTCAGGTAGATCTTTTTGTACCATATCTTGGTTATTATGGTGATATGACTAATGAGCACGTCTTTGATAAAAACGCTAATGAAGGCGATACTGATATTTTAGGCAACCGTCTTACTAATGAAGATAATTATCCACGTGGTATTGCCGATGAATATTCATTAAAGCAATTTGTTAAACAGAAAAAACAAGATAATGCCGATTATAAATGGCAACAAGCTGCTCAAGTTTATGATAGTGGTAAAGTTGCATTTTCACCTAATGATGATAATGAGAGTGATTATGTATTACTATTTATGTACTTAAAACAAAATATCAAGGATCTTAAGATTGAAGTCCTTAATGACAAGGGTGAAGTAATACGAGTAGTTACTGATGCAAAAGACGTAGCTAAATCATATTATGACAATCACAGCTCTGAAACTACGGTAAGTACAGATGAGTATAAATGGGACGGTAAAGTTTACAATAAAAAGACCGGCAAAATGGAAGTAGCGCCAGATGGTCAATATACTTATCGCTTCATAGCAACACTTTATAATAAGGGACCTCATCAAGTTCAAACTCATGATATGCCAATTATCATTGATACGACTAAGCCTGTATTTAAGAGTTTCAATTATGATACTCAAACTAATACTCTAACTGGTAGCTATGAAGATACTGGTGTTGGCTTCACTGATTATTCGTATGGTACTGTTACTATTAATGATAAAGTTTTCGGTTTCAAATTAAATGAAGGCCAAAATCAGTTTGACAATGATGATAAAACTAAAGGTCATTTCACTGTTAAATTGGATGCTGAGGAACTCGCAGCTTTAGCAAATACTCAAAATAAAATTACTATAGCTGTGAGTGATGCTGCAGATAATACGGCTAGTGAAACTAGGAATATTGCACCAGTTGCAGGTAAAGCTGAAGTTAGTGTTTGGAATGCAATTACTGGTATGCCATTTGATACCAACAGTGCTGATTATCATGAAAATAAAAAAGTCGACACTTACACTTTAAGAGGTGCGGCTAATCATAATTTCTACATTAATGGTAAATTAGTGCAGGTAGTTAATGGTCAATATGCGGTTCCAATTGATGTTACTTCAGGAAAGATTGTATTTACTTCTGATGAAGCTGGAAAGAATGAGTTATATACTTTCAAGGTAACAGATGTGGATCCAGATTCTCCAGCAGCCGAAACTAATGATTCAGATGATTCCGACAATTCAAATCCAGGAAAAATTGACTCAGAGGACCTAGGCAATATTAGCTTTGATCATTTTGAAAAGAATGAAATTGATTTTACTAATATAGATGATGCTAAAGAAGATGGATATGACCCATTAACAGGTAACTGGAATGTTACAGGATCTGTTGATCCAGATAAAGTTGCTAGTTTAATTGCAGTTGTGCAGGGTAATTCTGAAAATGATCCAGCTAATTTAATCAAATTTGATAAGGATGGTAATTTTAAATTTACTTTTAAGGAACCTAAAACTGGGCAGAAGGCAATACAGTATATTTATACTACTAAAGACGGAGAAAAATACCGTGGTGTAATTGGAGCAATAGTGGATTTTGAAACTACAACTTTGAATGTTGAATTGCCAACTATCACTAATCAACCAGTTTTGCATATTTTAGGTACTGCTAATGATAATATGAGTGGCTATTCTGTCATAATAGACGGTAATAATATATTTACTCAAAGAAATACCAGGCAAGTTAATAGTTATCCAGAATCTGGCCAATCACTTAATCCATACGGACCATATAACATTAACTATGATGTTAATTTAGATGACAATAATGGTCAGCCAAGTGATCATATCATTACAATTAAGGTAGTGGATCAAGTAGGTAATGTCACTAAGAAGAAATTCAATGTACATTATGATCCTAATTACACGGGGCAACCTGAGATTACGTCAGGTATTGATATGCCAACTACTTCAGAACAACCAATTAGTAAGCCACGTGTTGTAATTCCAACTAATAATTCTAGTGATACTGAAGTTTCAACAGACACCATCACCCTAATCTTAACTCACAACGCCTTCGTCTATGATGGTGACGGCAATGTTGTAATTACAGACGGCAAGAATACTTTGCTTGAAAAGGGTAATACTATTTCTGCATGGCACAAGGGTCAAATCACTACCTTGGCAGGCAAGAAGTACGTTCAAGTCGGTGATAACAAATATGTGAAGTTGTACAACACTTTGCTTAAGAAACTTGTAGTTCACAACTCATACCTTTACGATGCTAATGGCAAAGCAACTGGTAAGAAGCATAAGTTGACCGTTGTAAAGCATGGTAAGTTTGTTTACGTTTGGAACAATGGCGAAGAATTCAGAATTAATGGTAAAAAGTTCTGTCGCTTAGCCAACGGTAAGTTTATTAAGGTAGCTAACTTACAAACCGTTAAAGCAATCAAGATAAAACATTACAGAGCACGTTTATATGATAAAAATGGTAAGTTACTTAAGAAACATATTACTTTGACTAAGGGTAAATGCTACTGGGCATGAAATGATACCAAGATAGTTAAAATCCATGGTAAGAAATATTACAGAGTAGGAAAGAACAGATATGTTCGTGCAAATAAGGCTGCAAAAGTAGAGATCAAAACAGCCCTAGATGCTGATAAGCTCAAGTAGAAATAGATTTAGATACGAAAAGCCAGGCAAATTTTGCCTGGCTTTTTGACTAGATTGATTTGTAAAAATTTAAGCTTGTTTCATGAAGTCTTTCAATTCATCAATGGAGAATTGATCACCGTAATCCTTCTCTAAGCGATTTAAGATTTGTTCATCATTGCCGCCGAAATCTTTTAAAGCAGCGATTAACTTTTTTATGCCGGAAACAGTAGCGCTAGCTATGCCTCTTTGCATACCTTGTTGCATACCCTTTTGCATACCTTTTTCTTCTGCCTCTTGCTCTTTTTCAAGCATTCTAGTTTCATAGTCGATCATTTTATCCCTCCATTCTGGATCTTCGTTCATGTCCTTGATTCGCGTTTGAATTTCATCAAAAATGGCATTCAAGTGGACAGGTCGGTCATTAATCAGGTTAACTAAGCCTACCTGATCTGCATTTTCACCATTAGGAATTCCTTTGCCATTAATTATAATTTTTTCTAGTCCGTCCTGAAATTGCTTAGACTTGTTGTGATCTTCATAAGTATGGTAAGTGTATTTGATCCGGCCTTCACCTTCAGGATCGAAGTTGCATAAGAAAATCAAATAGGCCTTTTTCATGTTGCGATAGGTCTTGCCTTTATCGAGAGTATAGCGTTGATCCATTTTAGCAGCATAGTACCGCATTCGCCAGCCAAGGTCTTTTTTATCGGTAGTTTGAGCTTCTACATCGTAAAGGTTGTGCTCGTAATCTTCGACCAGTATGTCGAAGCGTACATCTTTACGCTCACGATGTTTAGGATCTTTGACTTCTTTTTGTTTTTCCGGATAGTAGATTTCTTTGATCTTGAAAGACAAGATGGTTTCAAAAATATACTTGCAAATTTTCTTGTCTGACATGATTTCACCCAAGACCTGATCTTCCAAGAAGCCATACCACGGTTTGATTACTTTAGGTGTTTCTTTCGTAACACACCTGCTTTCTGTAGAGTAGGGCAGAACCCTCTACTATTTAATACACAAAAAACAGGCAAAATTTTTTTGAAAAGTTAAAATAATAGAAAAACTACTAGATCCGTCTGAGAGTCTAGTAGTTTTTGAGTGATATTAATAATTTTAGGAGTCTTAAAAGCCAAAAATCAATTTGGTGAAACTGCTGATAAAATAAATACACCGAGCAATTCAAGTGCCAAAAATGTAATTCCAATAACTGTAGTCATAATTGCCATCCCCTTAGTTTGGAGATAAATAATTGGATATTTATCTTATTCATACTCTTTATCTTTACAATTTTTACTTTAGCATAGAATTACATAAAAATAAAGCGCTTACATCAAAAAAGGAGAAAAAAGACGAAATCTTTCGGAAATCGTCTTTGTCGCCCCTGCCAAGGAAGTCTATTATAGCATTTTGCATAAGTAAAAGTTATAGCTAGCCAGTAATTATAGATATTTCTCAAGCTTAATTTCTAAGCATACAATGTAATTGAGTTGAGCAAAGGAGAAATAAAAATGGCTAGAAACGAAGAAGAAGTAAAGAATTGTTCATTTGGTTTTGGCGAACCTAATACAGCTTATGCGAAATATTTTACTGGTGAGAGTTATTTGAATCCACTTGCTAATAGGGCTAACTGTAGTATTTCAAATGTTTCATTTGAACCGGGATGCATTAATCATTGGCATATGCACACTGTTGCTCAAACTTTGGTTTGCGTTGCAGGTGAGGGCTGGGTTCAAGAAGAAGGTAAGCCAGCTCATAAGATGACACCTGGTGATGTTTATGTTGTTGCCCCTAACACTAAGCATTGGCATGGTGCAACGAAGGATTCATGGTTTGCGCACCTTTCAATCATGACTGATACTGACAAGGCAAAGTCCACTTGGCTTGAGCCGGTTGATGAAGATTACTATAATAATTTGAAATAATTAAATATGCACGTATATTGAATGATCAAATCGTTTGGATTGGGTCATTTTTTTGTTAGAAAAAGTACGTTAAATAATAGCGATATTTTTAGAAAATAATTTTTGAGCCATTACAAGTAAAGCAGACTATCTTTTTAAAAATGCCTCTAAACCAGCACTAGAACTACAAAGCTAGCGTAATAATCAGTAGCAAAATTAAAGCAATATATTATTAACTGATAATAAAAGTTACGTTTAAATAACTAAAAAATTTTTGCAATTTACATAAAATGTACTAGTACATGGTTGTTGAATAAAAAATATACGTTATTTTTAATGAGAACAAGATGTATAAAGAAAGCGCAATGCGTGTGAAATTTAATTAATAAGGAATATTAGGGGGTTTTTGATATTGTATCTAAGAATAACCGTATTAAGAAAATGGAAAACGCTGCAGATAGACGGCAACACTTCGCAATTAGAAAATTGACTGTAGGTGCTGCTTCCGTTTTGCTTGGAACTACACTTTGGTTAGGTACTAACGCAAGCACTGCACATGCTGATGTGGCTGATGGCAATACTGAACCTGAAGCACATGAAGCAAGCGATACTCAAGCTGATAACGGTACAAGTACAGCTGAAAAAGTTATAGTTGAACAAACAAAAACAGATGATAATACTGTTGCTGGTGACAACAATACATCATCTGTTTCAGAAAATTCAGCAATCGAACAGAGTAATTTGGATGAGAGCAATGATAAAGCTGCTTCAAATGATAAAACGAATAATGAGACAGCTGAGATTAAGAATAATACAAATAAGATTGCTGCAACAGTAGATACTTAAAAATTAGAACAAAATAAAGTTGACGCCTCTACTGTTAAAGCTAATAATAACACCAAGGTGCAAAATGGTGTTAAAGATACGCTTAAGGAAAATTCTGTTGCTAAGAATACTCAAGCAGATAAGGTTGAACAAACTGTTAAAGATGCCCAAAAAGCTGCTGATTCTGCAGTTGTGTCAGAAGCAGCTGGTATAAATAAGATTAATAACAGCGACTTGAATAAAGATGCTGTTGTTTCTGATGCCGGAAAATTGGATAAGGCTGCAGATGAAAAGCAAGCTGAAACTGTAAACTTCAATTTGGATGATGCTGCATTACAAGGCCTCTCAAAGGAAGGCTCAGCTAACTTAGCTAAGTTGTTCAATACTAGTTTGGCAGTAGCTAATGAGGGTACTGAAAACCAGAATATTAACACTAATCCTAAGAATGAGAGCAAGCCTGTAACTACTTGGGATGCTGTTAGACAAGCAGCCGGTGCAGGTGATAAGAGCGTTAAAATAAAGGGTAATATTACCGCTTCAGATAATTTGAATGTTATCGGTAATTTAACTATTGAAGGTGTTGATGGCGCGACTTTAAGCTTGGGTCAAAATAGTATTGTTAACAATGGTAATTTGACTCCTGATATTACTAAAGATAAGTTAGACGACATTAAGAACTATGCTCTTTCACATACGTCTGATCAAACTTTGGAATACATTAAACACAGCCAAGCAGTAAGTCAGGATTCTGGTTGGAAGATGACAGACGCAGCTGGTAATCCAGTGACAGATCCATATACTGCAGTAGAATCTCCTAAACTTGATGGTTACACTGCAACTATTAAGTCAACTAATGCTCCTGGCGTAACTCAAGGCGCCGATGGTTCTGAAGTTCAAGCTAAATTAAAGATTAATCCAGATGCTGTTGTAAAAGACGGTGAGTTAACTGATGCTTACAAGAATAATGGCGTAACTGGTATTCCTGAAAATTATGAAACAGTTGTAGTTTATAAAAAGGAAGCAGAAAAAGGTTCAGTAACAGTTAAGTACATCGATGATACTGCTGATAAAACTCTTGAAACCAAGGATCTTTCAGGTGAAGTTGGTGAAAAGAGTGATTACTCAACAGCTCCTACAATTGAGGATTATACAGATAAGGGTTATAAGCTGGTTAGCGATGATTATCCTAAATCTGGTGTAACTTTCACTAAAGAGCCACAAAAATATGAAGTACACCTTAAACACACTTACAGCCCAGTAACGCCTGATGATCATCACGATGTAGATCCTAATGAAGTTACTAAGAATGTTAAGGAAACTGTTCATTATACTGGTGCAGGTGACAAGACTCCAAATGATAATGTTCAAAACGCAACTTGGACTCGTCATTTAACTAAGGACAATGTAACTGGCAAACTTGTTCCAAATGGTAAATATGATACTCCTTGGACTCCAAGTGAAACCGATTATAAGGCAGTTCCATCTCCAAAAGTTGATGACTACACTCCAGATAAGGAAACCGTACCTTCAACTCCATTAACTATGGACGACATTAATGTTACTGTAACTTACACTAAGAATGAAACTCCAGTAGTTCCACCGGATAGTCCAAACCCAATTCCAGCACCAACACCAACTCCACAGCCTTAACCTAAGAAGCCTGAAACTCCAAAGACTCCTGAAAAGGATAAGACTCCAGAGCCTGATGTTCCTGAACCAGATGAGCCAGAGCCTGATGAATCAGACGAACCTGATGTACCAACACCACGTCGTCACCACAAGAATAAGAAGCATACGCCAGCTCCAAAGCCAGCAAATAACTGGTCGAACAACTATGCTCCTCATGGTCAAAATGGTTACTACAACAACTTCGGCCCTCATGGTCAAGGCACTCCAGGACCAAATGGCGGAACTATTATGCCAAACGGTGAAGTACTTGACCGCAACGGCAATGTAGTTGGTTACATTGATGCAAACGGTAAAATTCACTACACTTTGCCACAAACTGGTGAAAATCAGAGTGAAGGTGTAGCTGCAGCTGCCTTAGGTGGCGCTGTTGTAGCCATCGGCCTTGTTAGTTTGGTCGGTGTGAAGAGACGTCACACGAATTAAATCAACATCTTAGATACCTTTTCCCTATATGAAGGGCGATGCATGTACATCGCTCTTTTTTTGTGTGAAAATATTGACTTATAAAAAGTAAGTGATATGATAACTATAGAATTAAACGAAAACGTAGAATACTTAAGGAGAAAATAAAATGACTGAAAAGAAACAAGATAAGGAAAAATTACAATCAGCATTTGCATCACTTAATGATAATGATAATTTAAGTGCGGGCGTTTGTGGTCCAGATGGCTGTGAAATTGACTGGAGCAAGGCAAAGAAAAATACCAAAGATGATCAAAAATAGTCTGAATACTATCCCAGATAATGCTGTTTTATATTTTGACAATGATTGGTGTGCTCAATGTTACGGTGAAACAAATGTTGTAAAAGATTTCACTCAAATAGTTGGCGATGTGGTTCCTTTCTATGAAATAAATGTCAATGAAAAACCAGAATTAGCCCAAAAATTTGAGGTATGGTCAGCTCCCAGCATTGTTTTGATCAAAAATGGAAAAAAGGTTGATCAGTTTAGTAAGTTTTTAGATTTTAACCAGTTTAAGACGTTATTTAATTACTATTTTAGTTCGTTAAAATCGAAAGAGGTGAAGGAGCATGCAAGATAAACTAGCAATTGCCTATCAAGATAGGGCTTTTGATCAAGTGTTGCGCATTGGGAAAGCCGTCAGCAATCTGACACGTTTAAAGATTATTTTTATTTTAGATCAAGGCTCTAAGTCCGTAGAGGAAATTTCAAAGGCAATCAATATTAGCGTGGGCACAACCTCTAAGAATTTACAAATATTAAAGCAAGTAAATTTAGTTAAGGAAGAAAAAAGCAAGAACTTTGTCTTTTATGCGTTGGCAAATGAGCAAGTAAGTCAACTGTTAATGCTTTTGACGACTTTAGCAGAAAAAACATTGCCAGAAATGAGATGCCTTGAAAAAACATATGATACTTTGCCGCAAACTGAAATAGCGGATCTATCAAATCAGGATAGCGCTACAACTTACGTTTTAGATTTACGTCCGACCGATGAATTCAATAATGTACATTTATCGGGAGCTCATAATATTCCATTTAATGAAATTGATTTTACTAATCTACCCTTTAGTCCTAATCAAGAAGTAATGGTTTATTGTCGTGGTCGACTTTGCGGTTATGCAAATCTGGTTGGCAATGAATTAAAAGCTAGAGGCTATACGCATGTTAGTGTTTTTAACCATAGTGTGACAGAATGGCAAAAGGAAAAAGCCAAAAATTAGATACAAGCTTTTGAATTAAATAGTTGACTTACAAAAAGTTAGTGATACTATATAATTATAGTTCAACGAATTTATAGAATATTAAAACTTAGCGAGGTAATAACGATGAAAGAATACGATTTAGCTGTAATTGGTGCAGGTCCTGGTGGTATGACAGCCGCTCTTTATGGAGCTAGAGCTAACTTAAAGGTTGCAATGATTGATCGTGGTGTTTATGGTGGTCAAATGAACAACACTGCTGAGGTTGAGAATTACCCAGGTTTTCCATCAATTATGGGACCAGAATTGGGTGAAAAGATGTATAAGAGTGCAACGGATCAAGGCGTTGAATTCGTCTACGGCGATGTGCAAAAAATTGAATTAGATGGTCAAAAGCGCATTGTTAGAATGGATCCAGAAGACATTACAGCCAAGGCAGTAATTATTGCAACTGGTTCAACCAATCGTAAGCTTGGCATTCCTGGCGAAGAAGAATATAGCGGTAAAGGTGTTTCCTACTGTGCTGTCTGCGACGGTGCATTTTTCAAAGATGAAAATGTGGCTGTAGTTGGTGGTGGTGATTCCGCTATTTCTGAAGGTCTTTACCTAGCAAACTTAGCCAAGGATGTTGATGTAATTCACCGTCGTGATCAACTTCGTGCTGAAAAGGTTTTACAAACACGTGCTTTTAAGAATCCTAAGATGGAATTTACTTGGGATAGTGTTCCAGTTGAAATTGTTGGTGATGAAAATAAAGTTACTGGCATCAAGGTTCACAATAAGAAGACTGATGAAGATAAGGTAATTGATGCTTCAGGTATCTTCATCTACATTGGTAATGTGCCAAATAGTGAACCATTCAAAGATTTAGAGATCACTGATGATCAAGGTTGGATTATTACTAATGATGAAATGGAAACTACTGTGCCTGGCGTTTATGCAATTGGTGACGTTCGTCAAAAGAAGTTACGTCAGATTGTTACAGCAGTTGGTGAAGGTGGTATTGCCGGTCAAAACGCCTTTGAATACATTAGTGAATTATCAGACTAATGAGGAAAAAGATGAAAATCAAATACTGGTCAGATATTGCATGCCCATTTTGCTATATTGGTTCTACTAGAATGAAAAAGGCAATGAAGGAAGTTGGCATTTATGATGATACTAAGTTGGAGCTTAAGTCATTTCAATTAAATCCAATGGAAGCTGAGACTGCTAAGAGTGGAGATTATATCAATCACTTTACTGGTGGTAAAAAAGAACTCGAAGCAGATGCTAAACAAAAGATGGCTTACATTACCCAAATGGCTGCTGGTGAGGGCTTAGAATTTCATTTGGATAAAGTTGTACCTACTAATACAATGGATGCTCATCGTTTGATCAAGTTAGCTGAGAGTAAAAATGATCGTGACTTGGTAGAAAGAGTAATCAGTCGTTTTTACAAAGTATACTTCACTGATGGTAAGTCAATTGCGGATAAAGACGTGTTGACAGCAGCTACAGTTGAAGCAGGTCTTGATAAGGATGAAGTAGAAAAAATTCTTACTTCTGATCAATATGAACGCCAAGTTGTAGGGGATGAAGTTGAAGCACAACAATTAGGTATCCAAGGTGCACCATTCTTTGTAATCAACAATAAATATGCAATCAGCGGTGCACAACCATATGAAGTATTTGTGCAAGCATTAGAAAAAGTTAAAGCAGAAGAAAAGTAAGCTAATAATAAAAGTCGTTGCTCTGTAGTGAGTAACGACTTTTTGTTTGGCAAATAATCGGTTAAGCTTGTTTCATGAAGTTTTCTAATTCCTTCTTAGTGAATTGATCACCGTAATCAGCCTCTAATCGATGTAAAATTTGCTGATTAGTTCCACCAAAGTCTCTTAAAGTTGGCAAATTTTTTTCAATGATTGAAAAAATATAAATGATAGAATTAAAGTTAGATTTATGATCGATGAATTGAAAATTAATAGAAATATACACGAGGAAAATATGAAGGATATTAAATTAATTGCAATTGACATAGATGGGACCTTATTAAATAGTGAGCGCAAATTGACACCAGGTGTAATTTCTACCATTAAACAAGCAAGTGCTGTAGGAAAAAAGGTGGTTATTTGTACCGGCCGGCCACTTGCTGGGGCACGTGAATATCTTGAACCGTTAGGTCTTGATGAGCAAGATGATCAATACATCATCAGCTTTGGGGGTGCTTTGGTTGAAACTACAACTGGCCACGGTTTAATTGAAGAAACTTTATCATATGATGACTATATTAGAATTGAAGCATTAGCAAGAAAAACTAATTTACATTTTCATGCTAGTAGCGATGATTGCGTTTATACTGCTAATCGTAATATTGGTAAATATACTGTACATGAATCTGTATTGTGTAGTATTGGTATTAAATATCGTACCCAGGAAGAAATGGCTGATAAAAAGATTTATAAATGCATGTATGTCGATGATCCTGATGTTTTGAGCGCAGCAATGGCCAAGTATCAAGCTGATTTTGACCAATTAGCTAAGGAATATATGGTAGTTAAAAGTACGCCATTTTATCTTGAAGTTAATCGTAAAGGTGTCAATAAGGGAACAGCTTTAAAGGCATTGACAGAAAAATTAGGATTGACTCAAGATAACGTAATGGCAATTGGGGATGAAGCTAATGATCTGAGCATGATCGAGTACGCTGAAACTGGTGTTGCAATGGGGAATGGTACTGATTTAGTTAAAAAAACTGCGGATGTGGTAACTGCTGATAATGATCATGATGGAGTTGCTCAAGCAATTAAAAATATTTTATAGTGTAAGCGGATACGGATAGCTCTATAATAGAGTTAGAAAGAAGGTCTCGCTTATGGCTCAAGATGAAGAAAGAATTATTAGAGATAAAATTGAATATATTGTTAATCATGATGAGGAAGTAAAGAAAAATCCCGAATTGATGGAAATTGTGCGGACAGCTTATGGCAGAAGGGCTGCTGGTAAGCCGATGCAAGAAGTAGCTTTAGCACTTGATAAGGCTTTAGCAGGATATATTATTAGCCACGGTGATGATACACCTGACAGTATTTTAGATTTGCATGAAGAAATGCAAAAATTATCTGGAATTTAAAAAATACCCCATAGTGCAGTAGCTTTGCATTAATGGGGTATTTTTGGTTTTAGAGTCATTTGAATGTAAGCGAATACAAAAAAGGCTATGCTAAAAGTAACAGAGTATTATTTTAGTAGAAATAGAGGACAAGACATAAATTTAACGTTGGAAAATGGCTTCCCAGCGATCAAGAATTTGAAAATAAATGGGTAAAAAAGGTTTATGAAGAAGCAAAGAGCGAAGAAAATAAGAATTTGCTTCCACCGGTTCAAGCTTTAAAAGAATTGATTGAATCAAATCGTTATATTTGGAATTTGTTTCAGATGATGTTTGATGAAATTCCTCAGAAAGATGTTGATACACCTGCAGGAACACAGCAGGTTCGAGACTATCACGAACTTTTATTAGTGCTTAATCGGCTAATTCAACGTGCTCCAGAATTTAATACGACTGGCTTGGTTGGTACACCAATTAATGCCGTACTTGATTATTCAATGGGAACTCGTGCCGGTTATGTTTTATTTAACGATCCACGTGTTAATGCGAAGATGAAAAATATTTTGGATTACTGGGGCCGGTATTTACAAAGTGAAGATTCTAGTTATGTTCTGAATACTTCAGATAAAGGCTGGCTTTCACCGTATGCTTTAAATGAAATGGCTAAAGAAGCAGGCGGAGATAATTCCGCGGACTTATTTGCTGTGCGTTCAACAGATGTTAAACAAAAATTAGGTTATACTTCATGGGATGATTTCTTTACTCGTAAGTTTAAGCCAGGTATTAGACCTGTAGCATCCCCAGATGACGATGACGTGATTGCTAATGCCTGTGAATCTGCACCATTCCGTATTGCGCATGATGTACCACTTAAAGCTAAGTTCTGGATTAAGGGACAGCCATATTCATTGATTGATTTGTTGCACAATGATCCGTGGACATCAAAGTTTGAAGGCGGTACATTGTATCAGGCATTCTTAAGTGCTCTTAGTTATCACCGCCGATGAATATATCTCAGATATTGGATCGGGCTTAAACTATAAACGTCCTAAA
>NZ_PCZD01000041.1:0-16072 GCF_002553975.1 Lactobacillus sp. UMNPBX6 | reverse complement strand
GTTCAAACCAATCATACGAGAAAGGAACTCCTTTTTCTAATGTTTAAAGAAATAAATTTAAGGAATCATTCATCCTTACACAAACTATTTTACAGTCTCAAAAATAAAAATTAAATCATAAAATATAAAAAGGTTCTAAGTAATAGCAAGATATAAAAATATGTATTTGTGACATTGATACAACTAAAGTTTTGTGATCATTGTTGGAGAAATAAGAGACTGGTATAATTTATTTGTTAAATAGATAACGTTGTTAGCTCTGATAATCTTTAATAAGATTGCAGAGTTTTTTTGAGTGATATAGATTATGACAGAAAAACAAGAAGAACAAACTAAAGGTGCATTATATGCATATGATACTTTAACAAAAAAAGATAGAGAACCAGAGTGGGATAGGCTCGATAAAGCGCTACAAGATGATCGAATAACTAATATTGCAATTTCCGCGCCTTATGATACTGGAAAAAAGTAGTTTTTTGCTTAGTTATTTTTTACAACGTCGAATGCGTCAAAAAAAGTACATGTTAAAATATTTACCGAATAAATATTTTGGATATAGTGATGATTTTTATTTTAGTGATGATTTTTCTAAGCAGGATATTGACAAATATAGTAAAAAGGTACAAAGAGGAAAAGCAGATTTTCGGTTTATAAGTGTGCCTAATTTTTTTGAAGATGTTAAAGGAAATAAAAAGACAGAAGTCGAGCTGGAGAAGGATATTATTGATCAATTATTGTTAACTTCAAAGCCTATGCAATTTCCAGATTCTAGTATAAGTAGATTAGTTCAAATTAAACTACAATATATTTTTATTATTTACATGGTCTTGTGTTTTTATTTGTTATTATTAATAAACGGCAAGTTAGATTAAATAATAATCCTTTCTGGAACTTGACGGCTATAGTAATTATAGCTGTTTTGGGATTTTTTGTTTGTTATTTTGTACTCCATTTCTTTAATAAGTTAACAATGAATTTGTCTGCTAAATTTTACGTGGGAAAGACGCAAATTCAGACAAATTTAGTTCCAAAAGATGAACAAAATAATAAAGGCAATTTTGTACAGTATAATGATGAGTTAAATTACTTTTTTGATGTAACTAAAGTAAGATATGTAATTTTTGAGGATTTGGACCGCTATAATACTCCTATGATTTTTCAGAGATTGAGATCTTTGAATAAAAGGCTTAACTGGGGTAGAAATAGACCGATAGTTTTTATTTATACCTTGAAAGATTCCATTTTTGCTAATAAATCGTCCCATTTAGAGCAACTAAATTTGTTGGATTCAAATGAGGAATATAATGAAAATTATGCAGCAGAACAAAAGGCTAAATTCTTTGATTATATAATTCCTGTTTTTCCATTACACAGTTTTGAGAATAGTAGAGATGAGTTTGTAAAACAATTTCAAAATTATAAATATGATATAAATGATTTTGATAAAAGTATTTTTTATGAAATGGGAAAATATATTCATGATAAAAGAGAAATCATTAATATTTCTTCTGAATTTGATATGTATTTTAAGAAATTAGGCTTAAAAGATCTTAAAAAAGAAGTAAGCGTCTAAAAACAAAGTATATTGAAAAGGCAACCTTGTTCTGATCATCGATTGATCAGCTAAGCTGCCTTTCTTCGTTCTATTCGTGTTTTACATTTTTCCTGAACTTCTTTTGTCCATGGTAAATAAGCCGACAGATGCTCTTGGTCTGTCAGATTCTCTTCATTTGGTAATTTATCCAGCAGATACTCAATGTATTTCTCTGGATCTAGATTGTTTCTCTTGGCTGTTTCAATCAAACTCAAAATAATCGCAGAAGATTGTGCACCTTCGAAACTTTGCGAAAATAACCAATTTTTTCGGCCAATTACCAAAGTCTTGATTGCTCGTTCTGCTAGATTATTTGAAAGAACAAGTCTGCCATCAAGCAAAACATTCTTGAAAGTATCTTCATGATTAAGTGCGTAAGCAATGGCTTTGCCTAGTTTTGATCCTGGTAAAACCAAAGGCTGATTTGTTCTACACCATTTGAAGAATTCCTCAAATAGTGGCTTTAGTTTCTCTTGGCGTTTTTGATGGCGTTCTTCACTAGAAAGGTTCTCCCAAGATCTCTCTAGAGTAAACATCTGATTGCAGTAATGAACGCCTTGCTTTGATAAGGATTTTCCTTTAGTAGTGGGTGGCACTGCTTTTTTGAACTTTCTTCTAACATGAGCCCAACAACCCACTAGTGTTGCTTCAGGTAATTGTTTGTAGGCTTGCCACATATCGCAGTGCAAATATCCTGAATAATTGCCTAGGAAGTCAGTCGCAACTTGGCTGCTACGATGAGGATCATGATGATAAAGAGTTATTGGTTTCTTCTCTTGTTTACCTGATAAAAAAGTCCAGTAGTAAGTATTCTGAGTATCGCTCTCAAGGACGCAGTAACTCGTTTCATCGGCGTGAAGGACCGCTTGAATTAACAATATTTCTTTAAGTAGATTGTAAACAGGCTTGAAGTAATAGTCTGTGACCTTTATCTGCCAGTTAATCAAGTCTTGGCGATGGATAGGAAGTCCTAGCTTTTGCCAATCGTTTTCTTGATGATAAGCTGGTACTTTTAATTCATATTTTTGATAAATGGTACGAGCGATGATTGAACTTGAGCCATAGCTGTGAGCTAGTGGCGCTTTAGGAACAGGAGCTTTAATGATCTTATCTGTTTCATTATTCAAGCTGCAGTGTTCACACTTATAAGCATGCTGGATGTGATCTAATCTTTTAAGTTGAGCTGGAATAAAGACTAATTCTTTACGTGCGGGCCATGATCCGATCTCTTTAAGCTTTTCATGACAATCTGAGCAGTATTGTTCTTCTTCTGATAGCTCATGATGCACTTTTTCAGAAGGAAAAGCTTCTAAGACAACTTGTCTCTTAGCTTTATGTCTCTTACGTTTATAAGTAATAGTCTCTTCTTGGTCGTCTCCTGGGAAGTTCTCCATCTTCATCAAGGTTTGTTTCTCCAAACAAACTGGTTTGACCAGACGTAGGCATTTGTTCAGAAGATTTTCCGTATCTCTTTTGCGTTAAATACGCTACTTGTTCTCTGAGGAGAGAAATTTCTTCGGTTAAGTTGCGAATAGTTATAGCTTGTTCTTGGATGATCTTTTCTAATGTTGTTTCTGACATGATGAAATAGCCTCCTCGTTTTTCGATAGTTATAAGAATACGAAAAACTGCACGTAAAATCAATAGAAATTACGTGCAGCTGCTTCATTAATTTTCGGTTCAATCGAGAAGCCTTTCATTAGCCAGTCTACTTGCTCAGGGCCAAGTTCTCTAACTTCATCCTGGTTTTTAGGCCAGTTCATCTTGCCATTTTCGAATCTTTTATAAAGAAGCCAATAACCTTGGTCGTCCCAGTATAAAGCTTTGAATCTATCCTGGCTTCCGCCACAAAATAAGAATACCTGACCAGAAAAAGGATCAAGATTAAACTTTTCTTTCACCATACTAGCTAAAGTATCAATTCCGCGCCGCATGTCGGTTTTACCGCAAACGATGTAAACCTGACCTAAATCGGATAGATTGATCATGAAAGGACCTTGCTTAAAATCTTGTTCATAAGCTCCGGATCCATAGAACTATACAGATTTAGTTCAAGATCATCCTTTTTTAGAGCAAGCACCAGGCTGCTGCGTGACGGACGAATTTTCTTAGGTCTTTGCGGATGATTCAGAGCTACAATGGGCTGTTGCTTTTCCAGCATTTTCTTTACCTCCTAAAGTTTATGAGATAAGGATAGCTGAAAGGCAAGGGTAAAGAAAGATACCTCAGTTTTTGACGCTTACTTTTGTGCAATAAAAAATCCTGTTATGGTTTATCGTATAAATAAGCTATAACAGGGGAAACAGATCATCATTCTTTATCATAGATACATTAATCCTGATGGTTCTGAGAATATTTAGTTAAATCTAAATATCTAATCTGCAGGATTATAGAAATGTGGAATATACTGTTCATTTAATATATACATTGCTGCATTAACAGGAATCTTAAATTCTTTTCGGTCTCGAGCCCCGGCTTTTTCATAGTTCTTAGCAATACTGCAGTAGTTCCATGTGCGATTTTTTTGTCCTTTAGATAATCTAATACTAAATTCTTCTGAATCTTTCTCTGCTATAAGTTTATTACAATATTTAATTAGTCTTTCTCTTACAGATGACGTATATGTGTCATGAATACAAAAATTTTCAATTTTATTAGCTACACCTACTGTAAGTGCAGAAATCTTTTCCTTTCGCTTGTCAATATCATTAGTATTTCTAATGTCTTGTATGGCCTTTGTACTTTCTTCGGTGAGGTGACAACCATTTGCAATTTCCTTTATTGAAATATCACTTGAAAGTAATCCATCTATATCATCGATAATGTTCATAAAATTATCTCCTTCGAACTTCGTTGTATCACTTTACAATCGTATATCTTTTTAGTAAATAATAAAATAAAATGGTTGTAGTGTAAATATAGATTAAATACAAAGGATCCCATACCATGTCCCAATACTACACAAGTGGCGAATTTGCGAAGAAGGCGCATGTTTCGATTCGTACAATTCGCTATTATGATCAGAAGAATTTATTAAAGCCGGCAACGCACACTAAAGGTGGTGCACGGCTATATACAGACCAAGATTTTGCCAAGTTGCAACAGATTCTACTATTAAAGTATCTTGGCTTTTCACTTAGCGATATTCGTGAAATGACGATTGGATTAGGGGATAAGCAATTACTCCGCAATTCACTCCAGATTCAAAAGCGTCTTGCTGTAAAATACTATTTAGAAAGACCTTTGACCTAATCTTTATAGATTGGAATTAAGTTTTAACTTTATATTGGGGAGTAGAAATGAAAATTTATAAAAAAACTATTATTATTTTGATAGCAATATTATCAGTAATTTTTTTGAGTATTTCGTTTAGTAAACCAGTTCAAGCAGCTAGATGGCATAGATCAGTACCGACAGCAGTTCGTGGAAATTATCATAATGCAAAATTAAAAATTACAGTTCAAATTCAAAAAAAGAATGTATATTATATGCCTGATAACGGAGCTGCCGTTTCTCCAGCTAAAAGAATATATTCAAGAAAGTTGAGAAAAAACGTTTATCAATATAAACGGGATAGTTTCAAGAGTCCCACTATTACTTTTAAATTTGGATATAAGAATGGTCGGAAGTATTTGAGAGTACATGGAGCCTCTTCTATTTTAGATAAGTATACATACTGGAAAGTTAAGTAATTTTGTAATGAGATGAATTAATAGATGAAATGTCACATGATTGTCAGATGACAATTGCGTGGCTTTTTTTGTGTAAAAATTATTTGTTCTTCAGTATTTATAGATAGTCTGCTAATATTAATATATGAACGTAAGTTTGATATGATTTATCTAATTATCAGCTGCATTAATGATAAATACGCAAAGGGACATAATATGAATTTACAAGATTTAATAGCTAATTTTACTACTACACCATTTCTTTTTATTGGCTCAGGGATGACAAGAAGATATTTAGGATTACCTAATTGGGAGGGATTGTTAAGACATTTTGCTAAAGAAGTTTCAAATAATGAATTTGCATATAATTCTTATGTAAATAAAGTACAGTCGTCTGGAAATTCGATAAATGTGATGCCAAAAGTAGCTACTTTAATTGAAAAAGATTATAACGCTAAATGGTATGAAAATCCTAGTATCAGAACATTAAATAAGGAAACTACAGATTTAGTAAAAAATGGACTTTCTCCTTTTAAAGCAGAAATTGCTTCATACATAAAAAGCCAAGGGGATATTGTTCCAGAATATAAAAATGAAATTAGGCAACTGGAACAATTATCTGTGAAAAATATCTCAGGAGTTATAACGACTAATTATGATACTTTTGTTGAAGATCATTTTAATAACTATAAAACTTATATTGGACAGAATGAATTAATTTTTTCTGCAATTCAAGGGATCGCGGAAATATATAAAATTCATGGTTCTGTTGATAAACCTGAGAGTATTATCATAGATGAAGAAGATTATGAAGCCTTTAATAATAAAGAAGCCTACTTAGCTGCAAAATTAATGACGATTTTTGTTGAATATCCAATTATTTTTATGGGATATTCTCTTAGTGATAGCAACATTAGAAATATTATTAGTGCCATTGTTAAATGCTTGAATCAAACTCAACTTAACACGCTAAAAGACAGATTTATATTTGTAGATTATGAAGAAAATAAAAAGGGAGTAGATATAACTCCTTCTGAGGTTTCAATAGATGGGCTAACTTTATCCATGACGAAGGTAGTACTTAGTGATTATTCTCTTTTGTATGATGCTTTGGCTGAGAAGAAAGTTACAATACCAGTTCGGTTGTTAAGGCGTCTTAAACAGGATTTATATGAATATGTTATTACAAGTACTCCCACAGCTACGATACAGGTGGCGAATATAGATGATAAACGTATATCTGATGATGATTTAGCTTTGGCGATTGGAAAAGCTTCAGATCTCAGTTTGCGAGGATTAAGTGGAATAAGTAGTGATGATTGGTATCGTAATATAATTTTAGGAGATTTAGGTTGGGACGCAGATGATTTATTGAAATATGCTTTTCATAATTTATCATCGCAAAATTCTGGAAGATTACCTGTTAATAAGTTGCTTCACTTTGCTCATGGTTCATATAAGGAAGCAGAAGACACAGCTAAAAAGTACGATTTTAACGCAATAATTTCTAATACAATTAAGAAAAATCGAAAATATTGTAGATATAATAGCGTAGATGAAATCTGGAAAGCAGAACATGATGATATAGGGAAAGCTACGGAATTGTTGTCATATTTGACAGAAGATCAAATCGATGTTGATAAATTAGGACAAGTATTAAAAGAGATTTTTGATAATGATAGAAATATATTACAAGATTCTAAATCCCCAGTAAGAACAAATATTAGGCGATTAATTAGAATATATGACTGTTTAAAGTGGAGAAGATAAAACGAAAAAGCCCCATAGTTAAAGCGCCTAATAAACTAGACACCCCCTATGGGACCTTTTCAGTAATTATCATATTAACACGATGTACCTAATATAATAAGCAACTAACAGACTAGTTACCCTTATATCAAGCCCATCTTTACACTTATTATATCAAATTTAATTAGCAATATCCAAAAATGCTAAAACTAACTTTACAAGTGTAGTATTTTTAATAAGAGAAATTTTTATGAGAAAATTAGTAATATTAGGGAACGGAATAGATTTAAATTTCGGATTACATAGTAGTTTTAAAGATTATTTTGAGAGTAATGACGCACCTCAGAAACTAAAAAGATTAATAGAATTAGACGGTAAAGAAAATTGGTATAATTTAGAAAATTTTATTATGAAAATGTCTTCAACGCGACTTGATGGTAATAGTACCATAATGGAACATCCAGGAGTGTATCATGAAACATACTATAGATTAATACCTCAAATGTATTTAATTCAGAAAAGTCTCATTAAATATTTAAAGCATGAGGAAGAGCATGTAGAAAAGGGGTGTTTTTCAAAAAATGTAAGAAAATACTTAGAATCAGCTAGTTCTATTATTAATTTTAACTATACTGACATAACTACTGATTCGTATAAAATTCCTAGACAAAAAATATACCATGTTCATGGTTCATTAAAGGAAAAATATATCATTCTAGGTAATGCAAATGAAAATTTAGTTGAAGGAGTACCAAACTATTACAGAATTTTTTCTAAACCATATTTAAGAGATATTTTAGACCTGAAAAGATATTTAGGTAAAAAATATTTACATAAAATCGATATATTTAATAGATTTAAAACTTATGATGCATATTATTATAGCCAATATAAATTGTCTCCATATTTAATTGAGCCAGAAGTATATCAAATTCTTTGCTCTATGAGTAATTACTATGATGAAAATAGTAAATATTTTTATGATAAAAAATTTGATCTTTTTAAAGGTGTGAGAAAAGAAGACTTTCGAAGAATAGAACAAATTTTGTTAAAAACGCAACAAAACAAAGACTTTTTTACCGGTTTTATAGATTATTTAGTAGATAATTGTTTTAGACCATTTAAGATTAAATTACCAATTAAGCCAGAAGAAAATAATATACCAGAATATTATGCATTCCCAGAAGAATTTGATGAAATTACAATAATTGGCCATTCTTTACAATCAGATAAAGAACTAATTGCTGATTTGATAAGAGCCTGTATAAATCTAAAGAAAATTAATATTTTTCGATTTAACGGTGAAGAAAAGCAAAACTTAAATATTTTACTTAAATATAATGATTTGGATGAAAATATAGTTGTGAATGAAATAGAATATTAGGCATTTAATGATAAAAGGATAATTATCATGTCCCAATACTACACAAGTGGCGAGTTTGCGAAGAAGGCGCATGTTTCAATTCGTACAATTCGCTATTATGATCAGAAGAATTTATTAAAGCCAGCAACGCACACTAAAGGTGGTGCACGGCTATATACCGATCAAGATTTTGCCAAGTTGCAACAGATTCTACTATTAAAGTATCTTGGTTTTTCACTCAGCGATATTCGTGAAATGACGATTGGATCAGGGGATAAGCAATTACTTCGCAATTCACTCCAGATTCAAAAGCGTCTTGCCGAAGAACGACTTGAAGAGATGAAGAATGTGGTGAATGCCATTGACTCAACTAGTCAGGCACTAGATCGCAATGATCAAGTTGATTGGTCGAAGATGCTTAACTTGATTCATTTAACTTCAATGAATCAATCGCTCAGTATGCAGTATAAGAACGCTACGAATATTTCTGCCCGCATTCGTTTGCACCGTGATTATTCTGTTAATAAGGAAGGCTGGTTCCCGTGGCTATTTAGTAACTTACACCTTAAGTCGGGAATGAAGGTGCTTGAACTTGGTGCAGGTAATGGTGCGTTATGGTCACAGAATATTGATAAGGTGCCAGCTGGCGTGAATATTATTTTGTCAGATATCTCGGAAGGGATGTTGGCTGATGCTAAGAATGAGATTGGTGATAAGCCTGAATTTCAATATGCTGTGATTGATGCGCAGAAGATTCCTTTTGCTGACAATACCTTTGATCTGGTGATTGCTAATCATATGCTGTTTTACTGTGATGATATTTCGAAGGCTTTGTCCGAAATTCGCCGCGTGCTCAAGCCTGCTGCATCCCTCGTGTGCAGCACATACTCCAAGCGCCACATGCGCGAGATCACCGATCTAGTCCAGAGCTTCAATTCCAACATCGTTTTATCATCCACCAACTTGTACGAGCGCTTCGGCCTAGATAACGGCAAACAGATCTTGAGTAAGTTCTTTAACGACGTCACCTGCAAGAAGTACCACGACGCCATCGAAATCTCCGAAGCAACGCCGATTATTTCATATATTCTTTCCTGTCACGGCAACCAGAACGAGATCCTGCTTAACCACTACCAAGAATTTAAACAATATGTTGAGCAGAAGGTTAGCGGCGGCTTCAGCATCACTAAAGATGCTGGCTTTTTTACTGCTAGAAAATAATTTGGATAATTTATTTTTTACCCTTGAAGATGACGTTACGTAAGGTAATATAATCTATGTGAATCAAAGTATTAAGTCGGAGGAATTATATGAAAGTTATCGTTACTGGAGGAGCCGGTTTTATCGGTTCTAACTTCATCTTCTATATGATGAAGAAGCATCCTGATTATGACATTATTTGTTTGGATAGTTTAACTTACGCAGGTAACTTATCTACCTTGAAGAGCGTAATGGACGACCCTCACTTCAAGTTCGTTAAGTTAGACATCCGCGATCGCGATGGTGTTTACAAGTTATTCGAAGAAGAAAAGCCAGATGTAGTGGTTAACTTCGCTGCAGAAAGCCACGTTGACCGATCAATCGAAAATCCAGAGATTTTCCTTGAAACCAACATTATTGGTACTTCAGTCTTGATGGATGCATGTCGCAAGTACGGCATCAAACGATTCCACCAAGTTTCAACTGATGAAGTTTATGGTGATTTACCACTTGATCGTCCAGATTTATTCTTCCATGAAGATACACCACTTCACACTTCAAGCCCATACTCATCAAGCAAGGCTAGTGCAGACTTATTAGTTGGTGCATATGGCAGAACCTACAACTTGCCAGTAACTATTTCACGTTGCTCTAACAACTACGGCCCATATCAATTTCCAGAGAAGTTGATTCCATTAATGATCCAAAGAGCTTTGAACAATGAAAAGTTGCCTGTATATGGTGATGGTGAAAATGTCCGTGACTGGCTTTACGTTGAAGACCACTGCAAGGCTATTGATTTGATCCTTGAAAAGGGTACACCAGGTGAAGTCTACAACATTGGTGGTCACAACGAAATGCACAACATTGACATCGTTAAGTTGATCTGTGACTACTTAGATAAGCCTTACTCATTAATTGAACACGTTACTGACCGTAAGGGTCACGACCGTCGTTACGCTATTGATCCAGACAAGATTCATAACGAATTAGGTTGGCTTCCAGAAACCATGTTCAAAGACGGTATCAAGAAGACTATTCAATGGTATCTCGATAACAAAGAATGGTGGGAAAACATCATTTCTGGCGATTACCAAAACTACTACAAAGAAATGTATGGCAACAGAAAGGTTTTAGACAAGGACTAAAAAATGAAGGGCATTATTTTAGCGGGTGGTTCAGGCACCCGTCTTTATCCATTAACTTTAGTAACTAGCAAGCAATTATTGCCTGTCTATGACAAGCCGATGATTTATTATCCTTTATCAACTCTCATGCTTGCAGGGATTAAGGATATTTTGATCATTTCTACACCAGCTGATACTCCTCGTTTCAAGGAATTGCTGGGTGATGGTTCACAATTTGGCGTTAAGTTGAGCTATAAGGTACAACCTACTCCAGATGGCTTGGCTCAAGCATTTACTTTAGGTAAAGACTTCATTAATGGCGAACCTTGTGCCATGATTTTAGGCGACAATATCTTTTACGGCAATGGATTTACTAAGTTGCTTAAGGATGCAACTGCTGATGCACAAAAAGGCAAGGCAACCGTCTTTGGCTATTACGTTAACGATCCAGAACGTTTTGGTGTGGTTGATTTTGATAAGAATGGCAAGGCAATTTCTATTGAAGAAAAGCCAGCACATCCTAAGAGTAACTACGCTGTAACGGGTCTTTACTTCTACCCAGCTGGTGTTAGTGAAAAGGCTGCACAAGTTAAACCAAGTGCTCGTGGTGAAGTAGAAATCACCAGCTTGAATGAAATGTACTTGAATGAAGACAACTTGAACGTTCAACTTCTTGGTCGTGGTTATGCTTGGCTTGATACTGGTACAATGCAAAGCTTGGTAGATGCAAGTAACTTCGTTAAGATGACTGAAGAACGTCAAAGTGTAGCAATTTCAGCTCCTGAAGAGATTGCATATATCCACAAGTGGATTGATAAGGATCAATTGCTTGAAGCTGCAAAGCACTATGGCAAGAGTCCATATGGAAAACACTTGAAGTCAGTTGCAGAAGGTAAATTACGTTATTAATTTTTAATAAGGGAGAAAAATAATGGGACAAATTAAAGTTGAAAAGAATGTCGGCGGTATTGAAGGTTTAGCTGTTATCACCCCAACTGTTCACGGTGATGATCGTGGCTACTTCATGGAAACTTTTAACCAAAGAGACATGATGGAAGCCGGCTTTAGCATTAACTTCGTGCAAGATAACCAATCAAGTTCAACTAAGGGTGTTCTTCGTGGCTTGCACTTTCAAAAGCATTACCCACAAATTAAGTTGGTTCGTGCTGTTCGCGGTAGCGTATTCGATGTTGCTGTTGACCTTAGAAGCAACTCAAAGACTTATGGTAAGTGGTACGGTGTTGAATTAACTGCTGAAAACAAGAAGCAATTCTTAATCCCACAAGGTTTTGCACACGGCTTCCTTGTATTAAGTGACGAAGCAGAATTCTGCTACAAGGTTAACGACTTCTGGCACCCAAACGATGAAGGTGGTATGGCTTGGAACGATCCTGAAATTGGTATTAAGTGGCCACATGTTAAGGGTGATTACCCAGGTAGCGCTAGTGCTGAAGGCTACACTTTAGATGACGGCACTAAGTTGAACTTGGCAGAACGTGACCAAGAATGGGTTGGCTTAAAGGATACTTTCAAGTTTTAATTAGTGAGGTAAATTGATGAAAGTTTTTGTAACTGGCGTTAATGGTCAACTTGGCCATGACGTGATGAATGAACTTGCTAAGCGCGGTTACGAGGGCGTTGGTTCAGACTTAGCTCCTGAATATGCTGGCGTTAATGATGGCAGTGCTGTTACCAAGATGCCATACGTTTCTTTAGACATCACCGATGCAGATGCAGTTGATAAGGTAATCACTGAAGTAAATCCAGATGTGATTGTTCACTGTGCTGCTTGGACTGCTGTTGATATGGCTGAAGATGATGACAAGGTTGAAGCTGTCCGGATGGTTAACGTTGGCGGTACGCAAAATATTGCTAATGTAGCCAAGAAGTTAGATGTTCCAATGGTTTACCTTTCAACCGATTATGTATTTGACGGTCAAGGCACCAAGCCATGGGAACCTGACTTCAAGGGTTACAAGCCATTGAACGTTTATGGTGAAACAAAGTTAGGCGGTGAAAAGGCTGTTGCCGATACTTTGGACAAATACTTTATCGTGCGTATCGCTTGGGTATTTGGCATTAACGGTCACAACTTTATTAAGACTATGCTTAAGGTTGGTGCTACTCATGATGAGGTTAAGGTGGTTAACGACCAAATTGGTACGCCAACTTACACCTTTGACTTGGCTCGTCTGCTTGTAGATATGATCGAGACTGATAAGTACGGTTATTACCACGCAACCAATTCTGAATTACCAGCAACCGAAAGCGGTTATGATGAAAATGGCACTAAGACCGGCTACATTTCTTGGTACGACTTTACCAAGGAAATCTACCGGCAAGCTGGTTACGACACCAAGGTAACGCCAGTTACCACTGCCGAATATGGTTTGTCCAAAGCAGTTCGTCCATTCAACTCACGTTTAGATAAGAGCAAGTTGGTAGAGAACGGCTTTAAGCCATTGCCTGTTTGGCCTGATGCGGTTAAGAGGTACCTCGAAATTTTGAAGAAGCAAGGTTTCTTTGATGAGTTGGGTAAGTAATTGGATAGATGAGGAAGGAAGCATCCCTGTGGGGATGCTTTTTTTGTTTTGCTACTATATTTGTGCATATTGTTATAATTTAGATGTTGTTGAGATGTGAGTCTAGTAATATCTGGATTGAGTTTTCTAAATTTTGTTTGATATGGATATTTAAGGGAATACAAGATGAAAAATAGTAATTGGAATTATTTGTCAGATGAGTATATTACATCGTTATTGGTTGGTGACACTCCTGTAACTTATAAAAATGATATATTTCCAGAACGATCAAAGTATAATTCATTTATTGATATTAAAATGCCTGAGCTGTGTGAGGATCAAATTAAGAGGTTGAGTGAAAAAGTAGGAATAAAAGATGTGATTACTGGAGATACTTCGCAGAGTTTGTCTCAACTTATCCAAGCGTGTAATGGTGATGAACAAAAAATCAAAGAAATTTTGAAATATATTTTTAGTAAAGAAAATTTTGAAGATTTATATGATAATCCTAATATTAGTTCGTTAGATGAGTTTAAAAAGATCAGATCGGAAATTTGCCGCAACGTTATTAAGGAAATAAATACAAAATTGTATTTTTATGATTGCAAACTAATGATCAATTATGATGGTTTAGATTTAATTCAAACCGATGAAAATTGGGTTAATGAATTAATTCTGAGTATACCCGATATGGATAATATAGATGCATTTCAAATCAGTGATTCATATAAAAAGATAAGTGAAGATATAAATAAAGGTGACAACACAGGTGCTGTTACTCAAGCTAGAACTTTACTTGAAGGAACTTTAAAATATGCAATAAGTAAACAAAATAAAGAATTGACGGGAAAAGATAAACTGCCACAATTGTTTAAAACCTTTAAACATCTTTATTTAAAAGATAATATATCAAATCCGGAACTTAGAAGTTATGTAGAACAATTATATGGAGGAATGAGTGGAGCAATTCTGGCAATTGCAGCTATTAGGAATAAATTTGGGGATGCACATGCTGCCGACGATGTAGAAGAACTTACTAAGGAAAATATTCATTTTATTGTAAATGCTAGCCTTAGTTTGTGTGATTTTATTTTAGAAGTATGTAAGAAAAAATAAATAGGATGTTATAGATTATGGAAGACATTGATCATTTTTATTCTAGAATTATAAATTGGGATAACCTAATACAAAGAGGATATTTCAATATTACCAAAGATAAAGGCTATAGAGATCTATATAGTCTTTTAAATAACCCATATGCTAAATACGATTCATTATTTGCAGGATATTTTAATCTGAAAGGTTTGATTGAAAATAAGACTGCATATCAGTTTGTAAAAGATAGCATTCAAAATCTAAAACTAGTTAAAAAGAATCACAAAATTAATTCATCAATTAAACCAACAACCCCTATTTTATATACCATCCCTAAAGACTCTAATGTGCGAAGATCTTTAAAGTATCCTAATTTTTATTCATATTGTATTTTGGTTAATGAGATAACCAAGGATATTAATAAAGAGAAGATAATATGGCAATTAAAGAATGATAAGCATAGCATGTCAAAATTTTTTACTTACAAACCTTATGACTTTGAAGTTACTCATAGGATGCAAGATTATATTTTAGTAGGTCATTCCTATTTTTTTAAAACTGATTTTTCTACCTTTTATCATTCATTTTATACACATGCACTTGCTTGGCTAATAGAGAAAAAAGATAATGCTAAAAAACATCGTGATTTGACATATTTCGGCAATATGATTGATAAATTAATAGAGTTTGAACAGGATGGTGAAACTCATGGGGTACCTACTGGAAACTTAGTTACTTAAACTTCCCACTTGCAAAAGTGGGCTTGTACCTTGAAAATTCAATAGTTTAGCCAATAAAAAAGCACAAGGCCTTTGTTCGCTTGATATAATTTAGTCAACCACAACATCATCAATATCAAACGAAAGGCTTGTGCTATGTCTAGTTTACCATCATTCGATACTGAAAATGAACCTAAAATCGCCCGTTCTGTTGAAAAGTTCTTCAAGGACTACAAAGTTATGGAGCTTCTCCGTAGATGTGGGCTCCGCAAGTCCAAAGGAATCCCACTTTGGTCGATCCTTTCATACATCTTCAGTAATGTGTTTCGAGACAGAAGCATGTACATGCAACAGAAGTCTGGCAAGTGTACTGCTGGCTTCTCCAAAAACACCTACTATCGATTCATGCAGAACCCACATATCAACTGGCTCCGCTTCACTATTCTGCTAGCTGAGAAGATCGTCAATGGGCATCTGAAAGATCTGACCTCTGACCAACGTGCCGATTGCTTCGTCTTTGACGATTCGCTCTACTCCAGAACTGGATACAAGAAGACTGAGCTGGCTGCCAAAGTATTCGACCACGTTTCGATGACCTACAAGAAGGGCTTTCGGATGATGACCATGGGTTGGACTGATGGATCCTCCTTCGTCCCAATCGCTTCATCTCTCTTGTCCTCAAAGAATGATCAGAATGTCATCGGGACAACCAAGAAGATCGACAAGCGCACAATCGCGGCCAAAAGACGAATTATGGCCCAATCAAAGGGGACCGATGTAGTTATCCAGCTACTCGATCAAGCCTTGAAAGCAGGGCTCACTGCCAAGTACGTCATGTTTGACACTTGGTTCTCCAATCCTCATCAGATTGTCCAAATCAGTCAACGTGGTTTGAACGTAATCGCCATGGTGAAGAAAAGCTCCAAGATCACATACGAGTTCGAAGGAAAGCGGATGAACGTCAAGCAGATCTTCAACGCATGCAAGAAGCGTCGAGGTCGTTCAAGATATCTCCTGTCCGTCCCTGTAAAG
>NZ_PCZD01000040.1:0-16700 GCF_002553975.1 Lactobacillus sp. UMNPBX6 | reverse complement strand
GGAACCGTACGTCCGGTGCAATGAGAGGGGCGAGAATTAAACTCCCTCTACTCTATTTATTTAATCCTTGCGCTTTTTAATAGCAAGTCCCATTAAACCAGCTACAGCTGCTAAGCTTAATCCAATTACGCCTAAGTTAGACTTCTTTTCACCAGTTTCTGGAAGAGTGTTGGTGGAAGCAGAGTTATGGTCTGCTTTTGAAGAGGTCAAACTTTGGTTAGTAGGGATATTCTGACCCTTTGGTCCAATATTGTGGTTGTAGTCTTCGCCCTTTGGAACGTAGTTAAAGCTGTAGTCTCTCTTCTTGTTGTGGTCTAAATTTTCACCATTTGGATTATGGTTAGAACTCCATGAGTGATTCTTCTTTGGAGTACGTTTCTTGTGTTTAGGCGTTTTAGTTGGAGTAGGAGTTACAGGCTTATCTGGTTCTGGAGTTGGCTTAGGTTCGGGCTTCTTAGGTTGTGACTTGGGCTCTGGTTTAGGTTCTGGTCCTGGAGTAGGGATAACTACAGCATATGGAACTTGAATACCAATTACGCCATTTTCTGGTAAGTTGGTGATTTCATCATTAGTAAATGGAATTACTTTGATTTTACCATTTTCGCCTTTGACAATTAGAGCTTGTTCACTTTCATGCTTACCAGTGTTATCAGTAATGATAAATTTACCATTAGGATCAATGGTATAACCATCATCTAATTCTTGGTAAAGATCTTTAAATGTAATTGCTTTGAACGAAAGACCATTGTTATTAGTGCTAGTCTTCTTAGCATCAAGTGACCAATTAGTCAATCCTTTTTGGCACCGGTAACCAGATCAACATCTTGGGTTCGAACAAAGTAAAGATCATAGTCTTTAGGTTGGAAACGATCTGGAACAGGTTGACCTTGCTTTGGACCATTTTCGTAGTAGTAAGATACGCGTTCTTTGACTGACTTATATTGGTGATCAGTGCGAACTGCATGGTAAAGGTAAACGTAATAATTCTGATCGTTTGGATTCTCTGTGTTGTCAAAGGACAAATCTTTGCTATTCCATGCATTCACACCGTTGTTACCTTTAAAGTTTTTCTCGCTGAGGTTAAAAGTGAACTCATTGCCTAATGATTTTACATGATTAGATTGTTGCCCCTCAGTAGCCTCTTTATCAAATTGATACCCTAATCCTTTTAAGTATCCGATAACTGATTGAGTTCGATTTGTAACAGTTGTATTAGGGATGCCGTTTTGATAATTTTGAGGATCAGCCAATTTAGAAGCATCGACTTTATTATTAGAATTATGGGTGATTTCAGCATTAGTGTCTTCATCAATATAATGAACAGTGATGTTTTCATGAAGAGTATAAGGTATCCAAACGTTGATTTGAGCAGAACCTTGATTATTGTTTTTAGCAACTAAACTGCTTAAGAAATCAGAAGATGGGGTAATTGCTGAAATACCATTAGAATCAGCAGTAACTTTAAATCCATCCTCAGTACCAATAATATGTACTACACCATTCTTGTTCAGGTAATAGTTATCAGAAATTTGATTCTTAATAATACCGTTATCATATGAGATAGCAGGGAAGGATTGATTGTCTTGGACTGACCAATCTGACCATTTAGTAGAAGTGCCGTTAGGATCCTCAACTAAATCAATGGTTCTTGTTCTGGTATATGAAACTGAAGCTGTGTAGTTAGGGGATGCTGTTTCAGCATTTGCTGGAACTACCGCATTAGGATCACTGATGCCTGTAAAGTTTTGAGCTTTAGGACCAATTTCGTAGTAGCCTTTGATTACTTCATTTACAGTAGCAGTTTGTGCTTGTTTTTCTGTTTTTCTGTAACTATTTCTTTAGGCATAACAGATGCAGTTGTGTCAAACTTGCCATGATCATAATTATTTTTTGCAGTTAATTCGAAAAGACCTTTTCCTTTATTTGATATTTCAAATTTAGATGATGAATCATCAGCAAGCGGTGTTTGATCATAGTTAAAGTTTTGAACTGATCCAAATTGTACGGAATATTTATCCCCCTTTTTTAACATCTTGAAATTCAGGACTAGTAACTTCAACTTTGACCTAACCTTGACCACCGATGACAGAGTGCTTTTGTTGGTCTTCAGTTGAAGTATCATAAATAGTCTCTACCTTAGTAGAATTATCTAAATTCCTTTGAGTTTTATTTTCTGCTAATAATTTAGGATCAGTTAATGAAGGCTGTTTTTTAATCTTTAAAGTAGCAGTTGCTTCATCATTTTTACTTGCAGCAGTTTGTTCATTAGCTGCAGTAGAATTATTTTCTTCCTTTACTTGTTGAGACTGACTAGGTTGATCAACTTTTTCTACATGTTCATCTTGATTTGGAGTTGATTGAGATTGACTATCAACTTCTTCAGTTTTTGCCTCTGAAGTTTGAGTATTATTTTCAACATCAGCATGAACAAGTTGACCATTACTTAAGAAAAAGGTAGTGCCGAGAGCAACAGCAGCTAAACCAACAGATAATTTTCTAAAACCAAATTTTTGCTTACCGTTAAGTTTAGCGTTGAAGCTTAAATCATTTTTATGTTTCATTCCTTAAACTCCTTGTATTTTAGAAATTTGAAAGATTAGATATTAAAAGTTATATAACGTTTATTATCAGCTTTAACACTTTTAGCTTAGCACAAAAAATAACAATGATACTCAATAATTGTAATTCTTTTGTAAAACTAATAATCTGTAAAAAGCGATTCGGCTCACTATAAGAAAATGGTATTAGGAAAATTACTTTTGTTTAATAACAGAGAACAAACAAAAAGAGCAACATCAAGCTGCTCTTTTTATATCAGTAATATGTTATCAATTTTATTTTTGGTTAATTTGAAATCGCCACTGCTGTAACAACAAATGCAGCAAGCATAGCAACTGTAAAACCAACAATTCCTAATAATATATTCAATTCAGTCATCTTCTTCTATATCTGTCATGTTTCTATATGTGGTACATGAATAGTTTAACATAAAAAGAAGATGATGACTCAATTATTTGAAAACGCTTTTATTCTTTTAAATCGACAAAAGGTGCATGACAGAATCTTGCCAAGTCTTCAGGATTTAAGAAAACGCTTCTACCTAATTCACCACTTGAAACGGCAATTTCTTCGTTGCCTTTCATAGAATCATCTAGATAAATAGGTAGTTTTTCTTTGAAGTAAATGCCAATTGGCGTATTAGCTCCATGAATATAGCCAGTAGTTTTAGCTAATTTCTTCAAAGGAAGCATTTCACACTTTTTGTTGCCAGAAACTTTGGCTAATTTTTTCATGCTTAAGTGCTCTGTAATTGGAACAACACCAACTAATGGACCAGTTTTATTTCCTTCACAGACTAACGTTTTGTAGACTAAATGCTCTTTGTCTTCTAGAATAGAAGTGTCCATCTGTGCAACGCCACCTTTATCTTTGGTGACTGCAAATGAAGCTTGACGATATTTGATCTTATTTTGATCTAAGATCTTTTCAACTAAAGTTTTTTCAAGTTTGTTTTTTTTATTCTTTTTCTTTGACATATTTATCACCTTTATCATGATAGCATTGTACAAAGAAAATCCCAAAAGGAGATTACTATAATGAAATTATTAATTATTAAAATCGATACTAGTCAAGAAGTAGAAGATGCTTTAAGCATTTATGCTATGGATAATTTGAATGCCTTAGGCGTTGAATCTAGAAACCGCAGCGATTTTGAACAAGCTGGCTGGCTACATGATTCAACTGTTGTTGATATGGACGATATCAAGGATTTGCCTAAAGATACTTATTTCTACGCATACTTTGATGAAGAAGCAGATAAAGATGAATTGGTTAAAAAGTTCCAAGAAAAGATGCAAGAACTTAAGGGCTATGGTCTTAATATTGGGGATGCCAAAATTACTACCTCTTATATTGAAGACCAAGATTGGAACACGGCTTGGCAAAAGTACTACCATGTGATCAACTTCTCTCGTCACTTGGCTATTGTGCCTAAATGGGAAGACTATAAGCCTGCCTTTAAGGATCAACAATTAATTAAGCTTGATCCAGGTTTGGCCTTTGGTACCGGTAATCACAAGACTACTCAATTAGCAATGATGGGGCTTGAACGCGCAATCGTTAAGAAGCCAATTAGCGTAGTTGATGTAGGTACTGGTTCAGGTATCCTGGCAATCGCTGCTTCAAAACTTGGTGCAACAGACATTTTAGCTACTGATATTTCTGATGAATCAATGACCGCCACAGAACAAAACTCAGCTTTAAATGATATTAAAAATATTCGTGTTCAAAAAACTAGCTTATTAGCAGATGTAAATGGAAAATTTGATATTATCGTGGCTAATATTTTAGCTGAAATTTTACTTGAACTTATTCCGCAAATGGATGCTCACTTAAATGAAGGTGGACAGGTTATCTTCTCAGGAATTGATTACTTACAATTGCCTAAGATTGAAAAAGCATTAGATGAAAATGGTTTTAAGATTGATCTTACCATGAAGCAAGGTCGTTGGGTTGGACTTGCTATCACTAGAAAAGAAAAATAATCGTGGTAAAATATTATCAATTAAATTAAACTTTGATGAGAGGCACGAATTTTTAATGAGAAAAATAGGGGATAAAATTAAGAACATTCCGATAATCAAAAAATTAAACACCTATCAATGGATGCCGCTTATCTGGTGGAGTATTTTAGTGGCAATCTTGCCTTACATTTCAAGTCTTCTTCACGTGTCAATTGTTTGGCGTGAGGGAATATTATTTATGATAATTAATAGTTTGATCGCTTATCATGTTGGTAATTTAATCTTGAAATTAAAGCTTAAAAAATGGTGGCTTTTATTGTTGCCGATCATTTTTTGCTTAGCAATTCTGCCTAAATTTGCTTTATATAATTTAATGTTTGGCTTGATTTATCTAATAATTGAAGCCTTTGGCTTAATGAATAAAAATATTTACCGTTAGAAGGGATGACCAGAATGTCTAAATACATTGAAATGACGCATGATCAAGTGATTGATACTTGTAAAAAGTATATGAATAATGATCAGGTTGCTTTTGTAGAGAAGGCATATGAATTTGCAAATAAAGCACATGCTGGCCAAAAACGGGCATCCGGACAACCTTATATTATTCACCCAACGCAAGTTGCAGGAACTTTGGCTACGCTTGGCCTAGATCCGGATACAATTGCTGCAGGTTTTTTGCATGATACTGTTGAGGATACACCGGTTACCAATGATGAATTAAAGGAAAAATTTGGCGAAGACGTTGCTTTTATTGTTGATGGTGTAACCAAATTAAACAAATATGAGTACAAGTCTCACCAAGAATTTTTAGCAGAAAATCACCGTAAAATGTTAATTGCGATGGCTAAAGATTTGAGAGTAATCATGGTTAAGTTGGCCGATCGTTTGCATAATATGCATACTTTGCAACATTTGCGTCCTGATAAGCAACGCCGGATCGCTTCAGAAACAATGGATATCTATGCACCACTAGCTGATAGATTAGGTATTGGTACTATCAAGTGGGAATTGGAAGATATGAGTTTCCACTACTTAAATCCTGAGGCTTACTACCGCATCGTTAACTTAATGGATGTTAAAAGAAGTCAAAGAGAAAAGTATATCGCTGATACCATTAAGACTCTGAGAAAGACCTTGGATGAATTAGGCATTAAGTATGAAATCTATGGTCGTCCTAAGCATATTTACTCCATTTATAAAAAGATGGTTAATAAGCATAAGGATTTTGATGAAATCTACGATTTGCTTGCTGTCCGAGTAATTGTGAAAAATGTCCGTGATTGTTATGCTGTTTTAGGTGCTGTGCATACAGAATGGAAGCCAATGCCCGGGCGTTTTAAAGATTATATTGCTATGCCAAAGGTTAACGGCTATCAATCCTTGCATACAACTATCATTGGACCTGGCGGTCGTCCACTAGAAATTCAGATTAGAACTGAACAAATGCATGAGGTTGCTGAATACGGTGTTGCCGCACACTGGGCATACAAACGTGGTAACTTCACTGGTGTGCAAGAAAGCTCTTCTGGTGAAAAGCTAGACATGGTTCGTGAAATTCTTGAATTGAAGGATGAAACTAAAGATGCCGGCGAATTCATGAAGTCAGTTAAGAGTGATATCTTCTCTGACCGTGTTTACGTCTTCACACCAAAGGGTGAAGTTTACGAATTGCCAAAGGGTTCTGTAACTTTGGACTTTGCATACGCAATTCACACCCAAGTAGGTAGCCATGCGGTTGGTGCCAAAGTAAATAACAAGTTGGTTCCACTTGACTACAAGTTGAGAAACGGTGACGTCATTGAAATTATGACGCAAACTAATGCCACTCCTTCACGTGACTGGGCCGATATGGTTAAGACCTCAAGAGCACGTAACAAGATCCGTCGTTACTTCAGAGGCCAAGACCGTGAAGAAAGCACCACTCACGGTGAACAAATGGTAGCTAATATGATTCGTGAAGAAGGACTTGCTCCTAAAGACTTCATGGATAAAGAGCACGTTGAAAAATTGTTGGATCACTTTAACTACCATACTGAGGAAGAATTGTATGCTGCAGTTGGTTTTGGTGATTTATCAGCTCAAGCCGTTGTTAACCGTTTGACCGTTGACTTACGTCGTGAAGACGAAAAGCAAAAGCAAAAAGAATTAGAAGAAAAGATCCTTAATTCTGGTCAGCAGTCTATTCAAGATGAGCAACCAAAGAAAAACTCTAGTTCTACAATGAAGGTCAAGCATAAGAATGGCGTCATGATTCAAGGCGTTAGTGATTTGATGCTTCATTTAGCTAAATGTTGTAACCCTGTTCCTGGTGACAAGATCATCGGTTATGTTACTAAAGGCCGCGGAGTGACTATCCATAGAACCGATTGTAGAAATATTACTAAGGAAGCAGAAGAGCAAGGCCGTTTAATTGATGTTGAATGGGAGAATGTTGAAGAAAACAGCGTTCAATCATTTAATGCGAATATCGAAGTCTTTGGCTACAATCGTTCTAACTTGCTCAGTGATGTAATTAATAAGTTGAATTCACTTACTAAGAATATTAATAATATTTCAGGTAAGGTTAATGAAGACAACATTACTCATATGTATGTGACAGTTGCAGTTAAGAATTCACAGCAGCTTGATGAGATTTTAAGCAAGTTGCGTGATATTCCAGATGTTTATGAAACTAAGAGGTCAGATAATTAATGCGAGTTGTAATTCAGAGAGTTAACCATGCTCAAGTAAATATCGACGGTAAAACCGTTGGTAAAATTGGCAAGGGTTTTATGTTATTAGTCGGCATCAAAAATGGGGATGAACTTCCAGTTGTGAAAAAAGCAGCTGATAAGATTGCCAAGATGCGTATTTTTGAAGATGAAAATGGTAAGACTAATTTATCTTTGAAAGATGTTGGCGGTGAAATTTTGAGTGTTAGTCAATTTACGCTAATGGCTAACACTAAGAAGGGTAACCGTCCTAGCTTTGTCGATGCTATGCGTCCACCTAAGTCTAAGGAATTGTGGGAAGATTTCAATAAAGAGCTTGAAGCTGATGGCTTTCATGTTGAGACCGGTGAATTTGGAGCAGACATGCAAGTTGAACTTGAGAATGATGGGCCATTCACCATTGTGCTAGATCTTTAGTAAAAATAAATAATATAAAAGGATTGATTATTTCGGTGTTAAACGGAATAAATCAATCCTTTTTTTAATAATGCAGCTGCTTTTTCTTTTTTCTAATATTGTTTGGAGTTTGACCAAACTTCTCTTGGAATTTTTTGTAGAAGAAAGTTTGATTACTAATTCCTACTTCATGGCTGATCGTTAAAATGGTTTTATTGCTAATATTAATCAAATTATATGCAACGAGTAAACGCTGGTCAGTTAAAGCCTTAGAGAATGAAATGCCGGTTTCTTTTTTAAAAGTGGAACCTAGGTAAGAGCGATTATGGTTTGTTTGTCTAGCTAAATTATTCAGGGAAATATTTTGATAGTTTTGCGTGATTTCCTTAATCATATCTGAGACTAAATGTGAAATGTTTTTGCCGATCATTGTTCCAGAATATAGGCTGGTGTTTCGTGAAAGAGGGATGAGGAAACTATCGAGATAACTCTTGATTAGATCGTCTGAAGATCGTCTGAAAATTCTCCTGGTTGGAAATATTCTTCGATGATTAAATCCGCAAGATTTTGAAGCTGAGACTCAGTTTGAGTGGAGCGATAAATAAGGTACTTATTAAATTGGTCATTAGATAATAAAAATTTGGAGTGAATATTGGCATTTTTGCTAGAATTTATGATCTTTCCTAAAGAAGAATCAATTTTATTTCTAAGCAAAATATTAATTAAAATGTCGTTATCTGCTAAAGCTTTGATTGAATGAGGCGTACCTACATCGATTACTAAAATATCTCCTTGAGATAGAGTTACCGGATGGCTGCCAACTATTTCATGAGAGCAATAATTAATTTCTAAAAAATCAGGCGTAAAAATGGGGATACGATCTTTGTTATCGCTATTTTTTACAATTGATTTTTGACCATAATCAGGAATAAATTTATGATCTTTTTTTGCAACGCTTCCGTTTTATTTAAGGCTAAAAATTCGTGTATTAAATCTTCATTCATATAGGCACCTATCATTCTGTTACTGATTGTTAGTATATTTGTTATTGTAAGCGATGTCAATTTTGGGTATAAATAAGCTTGTAAGGTTTGATTCGAAATCTCTAATTCAGAAATCGAAATTAATAAATGACTATTAAATAGAATTAAGAGGCAAAAATTATGAAAATTAAAGCAGCTGTTGTAGAAAAAATGGGCGATCCTTTTGTAATCAAAGATGATATTGAACTACATGATGTTGGTCCAACAGATGTCCAAGTTCATATGGTTGCCAGTGGTATTTGTCACTCAGACGAAGCCATTAGAAAAGGTGATGCTTCACTTGGCTATCCTGTAATTCTAGGTCACGAAGGTGCCGGAATTGTTGAAAAAGTTGGTTCTGAATTGCAAAACTTAAAACCAGGTGACCACGTAGTAATGGCCTTCTACGCAGATGGTCTTTGTGATAAGTGTCTTGAAGGTATTCTCCAACTCAATGTCGTAATTATGCTAAATATAACTTATCAGGCACTCGTTTTGACGGTGATGACCAATTCCAAGAAAATGGCAAACATATTTCAGACATGTTCAATCAATCATCATTTACCACTACTACGGTTACTAACCAAAGAAACTGCGTTAAGGTTGATGACGATGTTGACCTTCGCAAGGCCGGTCCTTTAGGTTGTGGTTACATTACCGGTTCAGGTACTGTTTTCAATACTTTGAAGCCTCGTCCAGGTCAAACAATTGCTGTCTTTGGTACTGGTGCCGTAGGTCTTGCAGCTATGATGGCTGGTAGAATTTCTGGCTGTACTAGAGTAATTGCAGTGGATATCGTGCCTTCACGTTTGGAATTAGCCAAAGAATTAGGTGCAACTGCTGCTATTAACTCTAAAGAAGAAGATCCTGTAGAAAAGATTAAGGAATTAACTGATGGCTATGGTGTAGACTACACCGTTGATACTACTGGTTTGCCAGCAGTTATGAAGCAAGGAATTGATTCACTTGCACAAGGTAGTAATGAAGCTGCGATTGCTGTTACTCCACACAACATTGAATTCTCAACCTGGAATGATCTTTGCACAAGTGACCGTAAGGTTGTTGGTATCAACATGGGGGATGCAATTCCCCAAATCGATGTTCCAAGATTGCTTAAATTCAATAAGCTTGGCATGTTTGATTATGAAAAGACTGAGAGGTTCTATGACTTTGAAGATATTAGTACTGCCGATGGTGATTCAGTATCAGGCAAGACTATCAAGCCTGTTTTGATCATTGATAAAGACTATAAGCCTGAAAAATAAATTGTCATAAAAGTTATCGATAATTGCCAGTGTAAAAATCAGCTGTATGGGTTGACTTATTGCACTAAAAAATATAAGCTATAAAAGAATTATCGATGACAAAGAATGAAGATTAGCAATGATCTATTGAAAGAGACTGCTTGTGTTGGTGAAAGAGCAGATAGATCGCAGTCTGTGACACCTTTACCAGATAATGGATCGTTTTGCGAGCGTTAATCGTAGTAACCAATAAGGTGGTACCGTGCTAATCTAAGCGCCCTTGATTTATTTCAAGGGTGCTTTTTTATTTTTTAACAGGATATCAAAATATACAAAGGATGATTAAATGAGAGTACAAAAACCAAAAGGTACAGTGGACATCTTGCCTGAACAATCTGGTTCATGGCAAAAAGTCGAAGAAACTGCTAGAAACTTTTTCAATCGTGCAAATTATCGCGAGATTCGTACACCAAGTTTTGAAAACTATGAGATTTTTTCTCGTTCAAGTGGTGATAGTTCAGAAATCGTAGAAAAGCAAATGTACGATTTTAACGATAAAGGTGGTCGTCATATTGCACTTCGCCCTGAAGGAACTGCTGGTGTAGTACGTGCGTACGTTGAAGATAAGATGTATGCACCTGAAGTTGTTAAGCCATTTAACGTTTTCTACATGGAATCAACTTTCAGATATGAAAGGCCTCAAGCTGGTCGTCAACGTGAATTCCACCAAATTGGTGTGGAAAGCTTTGGTTCAAGCAACCCATTAGCTGATGTTCAAACTATCATGATGGGTCACGATTTATTGGCTGAACTTGGCGTTAAGAACTACCAATTGCATATTAATACTTTGGGAAATGAGCAAGTTCGTAAAGATTATCACGATGCATTAGTAAATTACTTCACTCCAGTTAAGGATGAATTATCTGAAGATTCTCAAAGAAGATTACGTGATAATCCTCTTCGTATCTTGGATTCTAAGGATGATCGTGATAAGAAGTTCTTACCAGATGCACCTAAGATTCGTGATTTCTTGGATGATAATTCTAAGGCTAACTTTGAATCAATCTTGAAGATGCTTGATCAATTAGGTATTGATTATGTGATTGATGATGATTTGGTTCGTGGTCTTGATTATTACACTGGCGTTATTTTCGAGTTCATGGTTGAAGATAAGAGTCTTTGGGAATCAGCAACTACCATTTTGGGTGGTGGTCGTTACGATCATTTGGTTGAAGAATTCAATGGTCCACAAACTCCAGCTGTAGGTTTTGGTATTGGTGAAGAAAGATTAATGCTTGTTCTTGAAAAGCAAAATCCAGCTTTGTTTGAAAATAAAGGCATTGATTTCTTCATTACTAATATCGGTGATGGCACTGCTCAAAAGGCTATCGAAATTGCTAGAAGCTTGCGTAAGCAAGGCTTTGAAGCTGATTTTGATGTTAACCAGAAGAAGCTTAAGGGCCAATTCAAGAAGGCTGACCGTGAAGGTGCCAAGTATGTAATCACTTTAGGTGAAAAAGAACTTGAAAATGGCATCTTGAATGTTAAGCGTTTAGCTGACGGTAAGACCATTGATCTTAGCCTTGAAGATATTAATGATATGAATAAAGTAATGAAAGAATTAAAGGACTAGTAATAATGGAAAAAATCGAAAAAAGAACAGATTATTGTGGCAATATTACTGAAAAATATATTGGTGAAAATGTAAACCTTTATGGTTGGGTACAACGTGTACGTAACCTTGGTAACTTGGTATTTATCGATTTACGTGACCGTGCAGGTATCGTACAAATCGTTGTTAACAAGGACTCTGGTAAGAAGTTAATGGACATTGCAGACTCACTTGGTAATGAATACGTACTTCAAGTTAAGGGTAAGGTAGTTAAGCGTTCAGAAGTAAATCCTGACATGAAGACTGGTCAAGTTGAAGTTGACGCAACTGATATTATTGTTTTGAACAAGGCTAAGAACCCTCCATTTGAAATTAAGAATGGCGTTGAAATTTCAGAACAAACTAGATTGAAGTATCGTTACCTTGACCTTCGTCGTCCAGAAGTTCAACAAGCTATTATCTTACGTTCAAAAATTTTGCGTGCTACTCACGAATTCTTTGATGAAAATGGCTTTATCGATATTGAAACTCCAATTTTAGGTAAGTCATCTCCAGAAGGTGCGCGTGACTACTTAGTTCCATCAAGAATTTACCCAGGTAGCTTCTACGCACTTCCACAATCACCACAATTGTTCAAGCAATTGCTCATGGGTGCTGGCTTTGACAAGTACTACCAATTGGCTCGTTGTTTCCGTGACGAAGACCTTCGTGGTGACCGTCAACCAGAATTTACTCAAATCGATATGGAAATGTCATTTGCAGACGAAGAAACTATTCAAGGTTACACTGAAGGTCTTTTGAAGAAGATTATGAAGGACGTTAAGGGCATCGACCTTAAGACTCCAATTAAGCGTATTTCATGGACCGATTCAATGAACAAGTACGGTTGTGATAAGCCTGATACTCGTTACGGTATGCTTATTCATGACTTGAGCCCAATCTTTAAGGACAGCGACTTCAAAGTCTTCTCAGGTGCAATCACTGATGGCGGTTTTGTTAAGGGTATCGCTGTTAAGAATGGTGCTAAGGAATACTCACGTAAGAAAATCGACCAAAAGGCAGAATTCATCAAGCGTTTCCATGCAAAGGGCTTAGCTTGGGTTAAGTTTGAAGGTGGCGAATTCTCAGGTCCTGTTGCTCGTTTCTTAACTGACGAAAACAAGGAAGCTTTGAAGAAAGAATTCGATCTTGAAGGCGGAGAATTAGTTGTATTCATCGCTGATAAGTGGAAGGTCTGCTGTGACAGTTTGAACCACCTTCGTCGTGAATTTGCTAAGGAAACTGGCATTATTCCAAAGGGCGTTTACGACTTTGTTTGGGTTGTTGACTGGCCATTATTCGAATACGATGAAGGTCTTGGTCGTTGGGTAGCAGCTCACCACCCATTCACTATGCCAGACGACAAGGGCGTAGAACTTTTGACTACTGAACCACACAAGGCACATGCTCGTAGTTACGATATCGTAATGAACGGTGACGAAATGGGTGGTGGATCAATCCGTATCCACAAGCGTTCAATCCAAGAAAACATGTTCAAGGCATTAGGCTTTACTGAAAAGCGTGCTTATGAACAATTCGGTTACTTGCTTGACGCCTTAGACATGGGCTTCCCACCTCACGCAGGTTTGGCAATCGGTCTTGACAGATTCGCTATGATGCTTGCTGATAAGGACAACATCCGTGACGTATTGGCATTCCCTAAGAATGCTAGTGCTTCAGAACCTATGATGCACGCTCCAGCTCCAGTTGCAGATCAACAATTGAATGACTTGGGTATTGAAGTTGAAGCTAAGTATGAAGATAGTGTCAAGGCAGCTGAAAAGCGTCTTGAAGATTTAGCCGCTGAAGATGCTAAAGAAAACTCAACTTGGAATAAGTAGAATAAAAGACAAATAAAAAAGAGCGATCGTTGGATCGCTCTTTTTTAGTATGGATTTATAAGTTATTAACAAAGTTAGTAATTCGACGAAGACTTTCTTGTAATTGCTCAGTTGATGAAGCGTAGGAAAGTCGAACGTATCCCTCGCCACCTTTACCAAAGTAACGGCCAGGGGTAACACCAACTTTTGCTTTTTGAGCTAATTCATATGCAAAGGTTTCATCATCAGTACCATATTTTTCAGGAATCTTGGCAAAGATGTAAAATGCACCCTGTGGAGTGGCCATTTCAAAGCCTAACTTCTCCAAACCAGTTTGCATAAATTGCAAGCGACTTTCATAAATCTTGCGTGATTGAATTGGATTATCTTGGCCATTATTTAAAGCTTCTACAGCGGCCATTTGAACATTGTCTGTTACTGAGGTTACTAAAAAGGCATTGATTTTGCGAATGCTTTGCATGATTTGCTTTGGACCAGCAATATAACCTAAACGCCAACCAGTCATTGCATATGCCTTAGATAAACCTGAAATAAGGATGTTGTGCTCAGGAATATATTCTGAAAGTGAATGGTGTTCTGCATTGCCGTAAACTAATTCAGCGTAGATTTCATCAGTGACAGAGAAGATCTTATATTCTTTAATAACTTCAGCTAAAGCCTTCAATGTCTCTGCTGGGTAAACACGGCCGGTTGGATTAGATGGATCAGTTAAGATGATTGCTTTTGCGCCTTTACCACGACCCTCTAAAACATGACGCAAATGTTCAGGGGTTAAAATAAAGCCATCTTTCTTAGTATCAATCTGAACAGGGATTGCACCAGTCATCTTAATTAATTGGAAATATAATGCCCATACAGGAGTAGGTACTAAAATCTTATCACCAGGATTTAACAAGGTCATAAATACATCGTTTAAAGCACCAGTAGCTCCGACAGTAACGCAAATTTCGCTTTTTGGATCATAATGAACACCGATTGAACGGTCAAGATAGTTGCTGATGGCGTCAAGAAGTTCCGGCTTTCCGGCTTGAGGAGCATAGTGCGAATCATCAGCTTGAATATCAGCGATGGCCGCTTGCTTAACATGTTCAGGTGTAGCAAGGTCAGGCTCACCGATAGTTAATTTGATAATACTAGGGATACCTGAAACCTTTTGATCAAATGCCCGAATTTTTGAAGCAGATAAATTATTAAGTCTTTTGTTAATAATTGAATTTAAATCATTAGATAAATTTGGCATATATGAAGTTCCTTTCTGTATTACTTAAATTTTATAGGACCAATTTATATATGACAACCTTTTTATATGCAAATTAAAAAAGAAATGAACCTAGTCATTTCTTTGAATGCTCCAAAATTTGGTTTGGATTAATATAGATCGTTTTTTTGGTAGATAAATCTTTTAATCTTAATGGTGAATAAGGAATCATTTTGCTAATTTGAGGCTTTTTAAGAAAAATCGGTTCGTCAACTACTTTAATTGTTTTAACCTTGGGATATGAAGTTGCTTGTTTATTAAAACTACAGGATGAAAGGGTAATCAATAATAGACAAGAAACTATTATCTTTGCTATGAATCTCACTTTTTTATTTTATCCTCCAAAATCTAACCCCTATAAATTATTCTACTATTTTCTGGAATGAGATAAAATGAAAACGAATGATTTTAGAAGAGGAACAAAAGAAATGACACGAATAACAGTTTATTTAACAGGCGGAATTGCGGCTTATAAAGCTGTTCAAGTCGTTCGTAATTTAGAAAAACAAGGGCATGATGTTTGGGTAGTGATGACCAAAAATGCAGAGCATTTTGTAACGACTAATACTTTGGCAGCTTTAACAAAATATCCGGTTTTAGATGATTTATGGGAAAAAGAAAATGAGGCTAGCATTCCTCATGTGCACTTAGCGCGTTGGAGTCAATTAGCTTTGGTTGTCCCTGCAACAGCAAACTTTATCAGTAAAATGGCTAATGGAATTGCAGATGATGCAGCTAGTACAACTATTTTGGCAACAAAAGCACCTAAATTAGTTGTGCCTGCTATGAATGATCAAATGTGGAATAATCCTGCAACCAAGCGCAATGTATCACTTTTAAAAAGAGATGGCGTTCATGTAATGGAACCAGCCACAGGGATGCTTGCTGAAGGTTATGTTGCTAAAGGCAGAATGCCTGAACCTGAAGAAATTACAGCTTGGGTAGAGAATATCTTGAATCAAAATAAGATCCTGAAAAATAAAACAGTCATAGTAACAGCTGGTGGAACACAAGAGGCAATCGATCCAGTTCGTTTTATTGGCAATCGTTCAAGTGGAAAAATGGGGATTGCTATAGCCCAAGAAGCAGCAGATGCTGGTGCACAAGTAAAGTTGATTTATGGCAATGTTTCAGTTGAACTACCTAAGGCAGGCAATATTGAATTGATTCATGCAGCAAGTAGTGAAGAGATGTTAACTGCAGTGAAGAGAGAATTTGAGCAGGGGGATGCTTTGGTTATGGCTGCAGCGGTAGCAGATTGGCGAATGGCAAAGGTGGCCGACCATAAATTAAAGAAAGATCCTGAGCAAAATACTTTATCTTTAACTCTAGTAAAAACTAAGGATATTTTGCGTGAAGTCGCGCGTCATAAAAAGGCAAATCAAGTAGTAGTTGGCTTTGCAGCGGAAACGAATGATTTACTTAAAAACGCACAAAAGAAATTAATGAGTAAGGGTGCAGATATGATTGTAGCCAATGATGTTTCGAAGAATGTTTTTGGTAATGATCAAGACCAAGTCGTTATTTTAGAGCAAAACAATACAAGGATAGATAAATGGCCATTGATGTCTAAGCAGGCAATTGCGAAGGGTTTAATAAAAAAGATCGCCGATAAGCTCAAATAATATTCATATACACATTATTTTGAAGGATAATGTAACACTTTTGTAAAATAACGCATGAAATTATGCGCAAGTGCTTTAGATGCCTACTTTTTAGCTGGTAAAAATAATATCTCAAAAATAACATCTTAATTTACTAGATTGTTTAAATATTTAAAAATAGTATTATAGGTTGTGGGAATTAAGAGACTGAAGAGAAAGAGTTGATGAAACGTAAATCAGCTCTTTCTTTTTTTATAACTATATTTGTATATTATATATACTTTAGCTAAACAAATAATAAAGCTATAATAGTTGCTTTATTATTTGTTTAAGCTGAAGAAAAAGATGGAGACTGTAAAATAGTTTGTGTAAGGATGAATGATTCCTTAAATTTATTTCTTTAAACATTAGAAAAAGGAGTTCCTTTCTCGTATGATTGGTTTGAAC
>NZ_PCZD01000003.1:0-71438 GCF_002553975.1 Lactobacillus sp. UMNPBX6 | reverse complement strand
AGATCCTGCCAAAGATGGTACCCAGATTGACGCCAGAATAGTCTGCGTAAGAAATCGCTCCAACCGCAAAGACTGGATCGCTCTTATTTGCACGGACATGACGATCGATGAAAATGAGATCATCAGAATTTACGGCAAAAGATGGGACATCGAGGTCTTCTTCAAGACCTGCAAGAGTTTCTTGAAGCTTGGCACTGAATACCATGGTCTTTCATATGATGCATTGACTGCCCATACAGCTTTTGTCTTTTTGCGCTACATGTTCATGTCAGTTGAGAAGCGAGATGATGAAGATGATAGGACTATGGGCGAGCTATTTTACTGCATGATAGACGAGCTTGCGGACATCACTTTCAATCACTCCCTTCAGATCCTGGTAGAAGCCATGTTCGAGAGCGTGAAAGAGATCTTCCAACTGACAGAAGAGCAGATGGAAAGATTCACCAACGCTTTCATTTCTCGCCTTCCGAAGTACATGCAAGAGGCTATATCGCCATCACTAGCAGCTTAATTGAATATTTACTGGCTAAACTATTGAGTTTTCAAGGCTTCATAGTTTTTTTGATGTGGGAAGTTTAAGGAAATAAATTTAAGGAATCATTCATCCTTACACAAACTATTTTACAGTCTCCAATTATTCAACCGATTTTCTAGTAAAGATTATTTGATTATTACTAAAGATATTAAAAATCCATATTATTTATCGTTTAAACTAGAAAAAGTTGCTCATTTGACTAATATTCTTGATGAATTAGGGATAGAGATTCAAGAATTAAAGCAAATAGAGGATAGAACTATCGTAATAACTAAGGCTATTAATCAACTGCAATTAGAGAAATTGAGCGCTGCTAATGTAAAACTAATGGCCAAATATAAGATTTTATAATGGAGGAGTTATAAAAATGATTATTAAGACACCAGCTTCAACTGCCAATTTAGGACCGGGTTTCGATTCTTTAGGTATGGCCGTATCGCTTTATTTAGAAGTGGAAGTATTAAACATCTCTGATCATTTTCAGGTGGATCATGTGATGCCAGATATTCCCCATGATGAAAATAATTTAATTGTGAAAACGGCTTTAACAGTTTATCCAGGATTGCAACCTCTTCATTTACGAGTAAAAAGTGATATTCCATTAGCGCATGGCTTAGGAAGCAGCTCTAGTGCAATTGCTGCAGGAATTGAATTGGCTAATCATTTTGGTAAGTTAAATTTGTCAGATAAAGAAAAAGTACAAATTGGAGCAAAAATTGAGGGCCATCCAGATAATATTGCGCCAACAATTTTAGGTGGTTTAATTATTGGAACGGAAATTGACAATCATTTTGATACTATTAAAGCACCGTTGCCTAATTTCTCTTTGGTGGCTTATGTGCCGGAATATAATTTGCCTACAAAGAAATCACGTAATGTTTTGCCTGAACATCTGGATTTTAAGACAGCTACACATGGTTCAGCTATTGCTAATACTCTGGTAGCAAGCTTATTTACACAAGAGTATCAAATGGCAGGCGAGCTCATGGAAAATGATGTTTTTCATGAAAAGTATCGTGAACGGCTTGTACCAGAGCTTTTGCAAGTCCGTGAGGTTGCACATCAAAAGCATGCTTTAGCAACATATTTAAGTGGTGCAGGTTCAACGATTATGACCTGGATTGAAGATGAACATGTTAAAGGCTTTTTATCAGGTTTGAGAAAACACGGATTAAAAGATAAGACATTAGTACTTAAACCAGATAATAATGGCGTCCAAATAATTGAAGATTAATAAAATGACCTTGATTAACTAAAATCAAGGTCATTTTTTAATTATCGAAAGTTTCGATAAATGAATCGCCGTCTACAAGTACTCGTTTGGCATTGACAGCGTACCAATATGGAATAACTACAGTATTATCTTTTTTTTCTAATTTACAATCGGCTATATCTAGAACTTCATCTAATTTATTTTCTGGAACTTGAGGATAAAGTTTAAGAAAAGCTTCTTTGGTCATGCCATTTTTCTTGAAGCCGCTACTTGGGTAATTATCTATAGTAATATCTTGAAAATCGGAGAGATCGTATCTAGGTTTAAAGTCATCATCAAAATATTTTATTTCAATATTTTCAATTTCCATAAATGCACCAAGTTGATTAGCCATGTGAGGTAATTTGTTAGCTAATTGTTCAATTGTAAAGCCATTAGTAGTATCTGTTTGTTCACGATGGTGCTTGAGCCATGCCTGCCTTATATCATGAGCATCGCTACGTTTTAAGATAATATTTTTAACTCTTTTAATTAAATCTTCGTGTTTTTTAACAGCTTTTTGCCATTCGATTCTACTAGGATATAGCTGTCTGTAACTAACGGGGAAGGGACGATTAATAATATTGAAAATAAAGTTTAGCTTATCTGTAGGATAAGACTCTAACTCATTTTCTCGCCAAACTAATTGATAATATGAACTCATCGAAATCCGCCTTTCTATTTAACTAAATTATAAACTTTAATTAAATGAAGCGGCAGAAAAGGGGCAAACTTTTGAAGAAATTGAATAAATAAAGTAAGCCTACATTGGCGATATCTAACCAATATAGGCTTATTAATAAATTGTATTTAAACAATCTCTTGCTCCTTGAAGCGTCCATAGACCTTCTCAACTTCACTTACGCTCATAAAGGCATATGGATCTGCTTTTTGAACAATTTGACGAATGTCATACATATCGTAACGATCGATGATCGTGATCAAAACAGTCTTTTCAATATGGCTATATGCACCTTCAGCATCATGCAAAATAGTTATCCCGCGGTGCATCCGGCTTTGAATACCATCGATAATATGTTGGGGATGCTGAGTTACAATCATTACTTGCATCTTCTGGTGTTGCGTATAGACAGCATCGATTACTCGGCCATTGATAAAAATTGTTAAGGCGGAGTATAAAGCACGTGTCCAACCGAACATGTAACCAGCAGCGGCAATAATGATTAGATTGATAAAGATATTGAATTTACCGTAGCTAATCCCAGTTTTTTGTCTGATAACAATTCCGATAATATCTAAACCACCGGTTGAAATTCCATTTTTAAGTGCTAAACCTGTACCGATACCATTAATTGAAGCACCGAAGATGGCACAGACAAGTGGGTCTAGACGCATTTGCCATGGCTGAATCCAATGCATCATGAACGAACCTAAAACAACGGCTACAATAGTAAAAATTGTAAATTTATGACCAATTTTGAACCATGCCAAAATGAATAATGGAAAGTTCAATATAAAGTACATAAATGATGTTGTTAATGTGAAGGGAAGATAACGTTCACTGACTGTGTTGATTAACTGAGCAAATCCTGTGATCCCGGATGAATACATGTGTCCAGGTGTCCAGAAAAAATTCAATGCAATAGCAACAGCAATTGAATAAAAGAAAGCAGCAGATAATTTTGAAAGAAAATTATAGCGTCTGTTAAATTTATCTAATTGATCCATTTATTGTCCTTTTTAGTTGCGACAAATATTATGCAACATTTGTACAACGAAATTATGTTTAATGAATGATATACTAAGTTTAACAAAAGTTGTGTCAGGGACCAATAAAAAATTCCTATACTACAAATATTTTATTTGCCGAGTATAGAAATTTTACTTTGAATATCCGTGATTATGTTAAGTACTATTTCTTTTCATTATAATATTTTTTGATTACATTAATAGGATTTAGCCAAGTGCCATTATCAACGTTCCAGTTTTTGCATGGGAAACCATGTTTATTAATGTAATCTTTGTTGGTTTTAGTTAATCCTAAATGTAAATGAGAGCCGGTCATTTTGCCGATCTTTTGACCGGCTTTAATCTTTTGACCTTTCTTAACGTAAATGTCTTTCTTTTTAGTAAATCCTTCTTGGTAAACTTCAACGTATTTATCAGGACTGATTACCCAAATGAACCAACCAAGTCCGCTACCGTAAGCAACTTTTTTAACAGTACCTGCGTGAATAGCATAAACGTTAGAACGTCCAACTTCAGAATAACCAAAGTCCCAACCATCATGGAAATAATAAGGTGGGTTAGAAGAACGCATATAATCAGTCATACCAAAAGTTTGAGCTTTAAACATTGGACGCACGCCATGTTTTTCACAAGCTTTGAATGGATAGCACCATTTATATGTTTTCTTTTCTTTAACATTTTCTGTAGTGACTGCAAGGGAAGAGTCTTCCGCTGTGTCTGCAGACACGACATTTGCAATATTAAAACTTGAACCTACTAAAACTGTCCCCAATAAAGTAATAATTGTTTTACGAAATTTCATCTATAGTAATTTCAGGTTGCGCCTGATTATTCATCCTCTCTATATGATCTAGACTATTGTAGCGCATTTGTTTTACGAGATAGTTACAAATTTCTTTCTAACGTATATAAGTTAAAATTAGTCCAAAAGAAAATCACTCTGAAAGAACTTCAAGAGTGATTTGAAATTATTTAGTTATCTGATTATTTTGCATAGTCATCAATGCCCAAGTGTTCCAGAATAAGAGCTGCTGTTTCTTCAATTGAACGGTGAGCAACATTGATTACGTAACAGCCTAGCTTCTTGTAAAGTTCTTGAGCTGATTCAAGTTCCTTGTTGATTGAATCCATGTTGGAGTAAGTAGTATCAGGGTTTAGACCATAAGCAATCATTCTTTGACGTCTGATTTCGTTTAAAACAGATGGGTCATTGGTTAAACCGATAATCTTTTTAGGATCGATTTCGTAGATTTCCTTTGGAATATGAGTTTCTGGAACTAAAGGTAAGTTAGCAACTTTTAAATTCTTGTTAGCTAAGAATAGTGAAAGTGGAGTCTTTGAAGTACGTGATACCCCAAGTAACACTACATCTGCTTCTAAGAATCCTTTTGGATCTTTACCATCATCGTACATTACGGCAAATTCCATTGCAGAAATTCTGTCAAAGTACTTTTGGTTTAAGCTGTGTTGTGCTCCGATCTTTTGATCAGGAGTCATATGAGTAGTTTGTTGAATTGCCTCAACTACTGGTGAGAAGATGTCAACGCATTGAATGTTATGCTCACGTGCAAATTTAATTACGGGCATTTGCATCTCATCTTTTACTAAACTATAAATGATCACTAAATTAGGATATTTTTCGATCTCCTCCAAGACTTCATCAAGTTTATCCTTGCTAGTAATAAATGGATAACGACGATAATTAATTTGGGCCTTTGGAAATTCGGCAGCAGCAGCAGTAGCGTTGCTGAATGCAGTATCACCAGCGGCATCTGAAATAATGATGATATTTACTTCATTTTGGTCTTTTGTTTCTGCCATATAATAGCACCTCTTTCTGAAATAATTATACTATTAATGAAAGCGGATTAACAAGGAAATTCGTTAAGCTAACATGTAACAATTATATAGAATGATTAGATTTAAATTTAAGGTTAAATAAAACTGATAAAATGTAAGGGCTTAAAAATATCCCGGATTTTATAAAAAATATTATAAGAATGTATTGACCCGTAAAATTAGTTTGGTATAATTTAAGTAAATGTATGGCGTAACGCCAAGAAATGGAAGGAGGGATCACACATGGCTAAGACAATCGTTCACGAAAACGAGTCTATTGATGATGCTCTTCGTCGTTTCAAGCGTTCCGTTTCAAGAAGTGGTACCTTACAAGAATACCGCAAACGCGAATTCTACGAAAAACCAAGTGTTCGTAGAAAGTTAAAGTCTGAAGCTGCACGCAAGCGTAGACATTATTAATATACTGAAAGCTCACCCGGGAATGGGTGAGTTTTTTTATACTTTCATTTTAGTTATGCGTATAGTTTGTTATAATACTATTGGGTTTTTAATAGAAAGAAGGATGCATATTGAGTTTGTCAGATAAGATCATGACTGATATGAAAACAGCCATGAAAAATCATGATAAGACTACGCTTAATACTGTCCGGATGATTAAATCTGCTTTGATGAATGAAAAAATCAAGTTGGGACATGATTTAACTCCAGATGAAGAATTAACGGTTCTTAATCGTGAGAAAAAGCAAAGAGAAGAATCAATCGAGGAATTTACTAAAGCCAAACGTACTGAATTAGTTGAAGAAACTAAGAAGGAATTAGCTGTAGTAGAAAAGTATATGCCTAAACAAATGAGCAAGGAAGAACTTGAATCTGCTGTTAAGGAAACGATTGATGAAGTTGGTGCCAAAGGTAAGTCTGATTTTGGTAAAGTAATGAAAGCATTGATGCCAAAAATTAAAGGACGTGCCGATGGCAAGGCTGCTTCACAAACAGTTCGTGATCAGCTGAATTAGTAGTAACAAGAAGGAGCGGGTCTTTTTGGCTCAAACAACTTTTATACCTCAAAAGGTAGAAGACATTCAAAAATTAGTTGGAGTTAATGATGGAAATCTAAAGCTTCTTTCAGAGGGTTATGATTTGTCTATTTCGGATACTGGCAATGAGATTGTAATTGTTGGAGATGATGAGGCAAATATTAAAAAGGCTATTGCTGTTTTAAAAGCGTTAGACAATGTTGTGAATACCGGCGTTAACGTTGGTGCGCCCGACACTGTGAGTGCGATGAAGATGGCGGATAAGGGTACAACTGAGTACTTTGCAGATCTGTATAAAAAGGTTTTAATTCGGGATGCTAAAGGTAGACCAATTAGAGTCAAAAATATGGGTCAAAAGCGTTATGTTGAAGCCATTGATAAATCTGATGTTGTTTTTGGAATAGGACCAGCCGGAACAGGTAAAACTTTTTTGGCTGTTGTCTGTGCAATCGCCGCCTTTAAAAAGGGTGAAGTTTCCCGCATAATTTTGACTAGACCAGCTGTAGAAGCTGGCGAGTCATTAGGCTTTTTGCCAGGAGATCTAAAAGAAAAAGTTGATCCTTACTTAAGACCAATTTACGATTCTTTGTACGCTATTCTTGGTACTAATACGACTGACCGCTTGATGGAACGTGGTGTAATTGAGGTTGCCCCACTTGCTTACATGCGTGGACGTACTCTTGATGATGCCTTTGTAATTCTTGATGAAGCCCAAAATACTACAGATGCACAGATGAAGATGTTCTTAACACGTCTTGGATTCAACTCTAAGATGGTCGTAAATGGAGATATGACTCAAGTCGATTTGCCGGGACGACAGCATAGCGGTTTGATCGATGCTAAGCATATTTTAAAGAATATCGACCAAATTAAGTTTATCAACTTCTCTGCAAATGATGTCGTTCGACATCCTGTAGTTGCCAAAATTATTACTGCTTATGAAAAAGAGGACATTAAAAATTAAAAATGGATCCAATTGATGTTACTTATCATGATGAAGTCGGATTTTTAGACGATAAGAATCGCGACTGGCAAGACTGGATTATGAAGTTATTGCTTTTAGCTAAAAAGGAAATTGGCAAAGATAATGACTTAGAAATGAGTATTAACTTTGTCGATGAAGACCGTAGTCATGAGATTAATTTGAAATATCGCGATAAAGATCGTCCAACTGATGTTATTTCTTTTGCAATAGAAGATGGTGAGGATGCAATTGATTTATCAGCTTTTGAAGATGATCCAGATTTTCAAGAAGATATTGGGGACTTGTTTATGTGTCCTAGCGTGATAAAGCGTCATAGTAAGGAATATGGTACAGGATTTGATCGAGAATTTGGCTATACAGTAGTTCATGGATTCTTACATTTAAATGGCTATGATCATATCAAACCTGATGAAGCCAAAGAAATGTTTGGCATTCAAGGAAAGGTATTGGAAGAATATGGGTTGCCATTATATCCTGATCAATTAGATGAAGGCAGAGGTAAATAGATGGAAGAAAAACAATTTAAATCTGGCTTTGTTGCTTTAGTTGGTCGACCAAATGTAGGTAAATCAACTTTAATGAACTATTTAGTAGGTCAAAAAGTAGCAATCACATCAAGTAAGCCACAAACAACGCGTAATCGTATCTCAGGTATTTATACTTCAAATAAAATGCAAGTTGTATTTGTTGACACGCCAGGTATCTTTAAACCTCATTCAAAACTTGACGATTATATGGATAAGGCTAGTTTATCTAGTTTGAATGACGTTGATTTAGTCTTATTCATGGTTGAACCTGAGGAAATTGGTAAAGGTGATCAATATATTGCTAACTTGTTAAAAGAAGTTAAGGTACCAGTATTTTTGGTAATTAACAAGGTTGATCAAATTCATCCTAATAAACTTTTGCCAATTATGGATTCATATCATAAACTTGAGGGTTTTAAAGAAATACTACCAATTTCTGCTACTCAGGGTATTGGTATTGAAGATTTACTTAATACAATTAATAAGTATTTACCAGAGGGCCCACAATATTATGGTGCTGACCAGATCACAGATCGCCCAGAATATTTTGTGGTAGCCGAACTTATTCGTGAACAAATTCTGCGACTAACTTCCCAAGAAGTGCCACATGCTACCGCAGTTGCAGTTGATCAAATGAATAAGCATCAAAATGGCAAGTTACTAATAGAAGCTACTATTTATGTGGAGAAAGATGGTCAAAAAGGCATTATTATCGGTAAAGGTGGTAAAATGCTCAAACAGATCGGTATTAATTCACGTAAAGAAATAGAGCATTTACTTGGTGAAAAAGTAAATCTACGCCTTTGGGTTAAAGTTCAACACAATTGGCGTTCAGATCCAAGCTTTTTGAAACTTATTGGCTACGACAAGAAGGAGCTTAGTTGATGGCACGTGAACTGAAAGAAGTTCAGGGCATCATTTTTAAAAGGCAAAAATATAAAGAAGCAGACTTATTAGCTAAGATCATGACTAAAGAAGATGGCATTATTACATTGATTGTGAAAGGGGCATTGAGACCAAAATCACAATTGAGTGCAGCGACATTGAATTTCTCAATGGGTACATATGTCATTTATACAAACGGTCATGGTTTAAGCAATCTGCGTACATATAAAGAAGTGAAGCAGTTTGACGGTTTGTACCGTGACTTGACGAAGAATGCTTACACTTCTTTTATTTTTGACTTAATTGATCACGCTTTTGTCGAATATCAACCTCTTGGTAAATATTATGACTTAGCGGTTTTTGCCCTGAAGAAGATTGATGCTGGTGTAGATAATGAAATGATTACGCAAATCGTACAGATGAAAATGTTAAGTGCTTTTGGAGTTGAGCCCGAATTGCGTCATTGCGTTATTTGTGGCAAGGAAAAAGGTACATTTGATTATTCGATTAAATTAGGCGGAATTATTTGCAGTGATCATTTTGCAGTAGTAAATAGTCGGCTGCATTTAATGCCTAAGCAGACTGCAGTATTGCGCACAATCGGACTTTTACCTATTAATCGGTTGGGCAATATTGAATTAAATGCTGAGACTAAAAAAGCAACTCGTAAAGCAATTGATCGTATCTATAGAGAAACAATCGATTTAAATCTGAAAACTAAAAAATTTTTAGATGAAATAAAGCTGTTTTAAAGTCTGGTTTTAACCTAATTCATGTGTTAAAATAAACACGTATTTGACGATGATGAGGATTTAAAAAAGTACTAATTTAGCGAGTGTCGATAGGTGGAAGGGCATATTAGGAAAAGGCACCTCTAGTCATATTCAATTAAGTGCAGGAAGAATACTTCCTGAATTAGGGTGGAACCGCGATAATATTTCGTCCCTATGCAAAATTTTGCATAGGCTTTTTTTATGGCCTAGCGCAGGAGGAGAATTAAGGAAAATGGCAGATAAGAAATTAAACATTCAAAATATGATCTTTAAGCTGGAACAATTCTGGTCCTCCAAAGGTTGTATGATTATGCCTTCATATGACGTTGAAAAGGGTGCAGGTACTATGAGTCCTTACACTTTTCTTCGTGCAGTTGGTCCAGAACCATGGGCAGCTTGTTATGTAGAGCCTTCTAGAAGACCTGCAGATGGTCGTTATGGTGAAAACCCTAACCGGTTATTCCAACACCACCAATTCCAAGTTGTTATTAAGCCAGCTCCTAAGGATATTCAACAATATTACTTAGACAGTTTGAAGGTTTTAGGTATCGATCCTTTGGAACACGATATTCGTTTCGTAGAAGACAACTGGGCTAATCCATCAATGGGTTGTGCCGGTGTTGGTTGGGAAGTATGGCTTGATGGTATGGAAGTTAGCCAATTTACTTACTTCCAAGTTGTTGGTGAATTAGATGTTAAGCCAACTATGAGTGAAATTACTTATGGTGTTGAAAGACTTGCATCATACATTCAAGACGTTAACAATGTCTTTGACCTTGAATGGGGCGACGGCGTACTTTACCGCGATATCTTTAAGCAACCCGAATATGAACATTCTAAGTATGCTTTTGAAGAATCAGATCAAGAACAACTTCTTAAATTCTTCGATATTTATGAATCAACTGCTAAGCGTTTACTTAGTCAAAATCTTGTACACCCAGCATACGACTATATCTTGAAGTGTTCACATACTTTCAACTTGCTTGATGCTCGTGGCGCTGTTTCAGTAACTGAACGTGCTGGTTACTTATCAAGAATTAGAAACTTGGCTCACGAAGTTGCTGTTAAGTTTGTCGAAGAACGTGAAAAGCGCGGCTTCCCATTACTTAAGAGTGCAGAAGATAAGAAAGCGGGGGTAGAAAATGGCTAAAGATTATTTATTTGAAATTGGTACTGAAGAAATGCCAGCTCACGTTGTTCCACGCAGCGTTAAGCAATTAGCTGACAGAACAAGAAAGTTTTTAAAAGAAAATGGCTTAAAATTCAAAGATATCAAGACTTTTTCAACTCCACGTCGTTTAACTCTTTTGGTAGAAGACTTAGCTGAAAAGCAAGATGATATCGATGAAATTAAAAAAGGTCCTGCAAAGAAGATTGCCCAAGATGCTGATGGTAATTGGACCAAGGCTGCACAAGGTTTTGCTCGCGGTCAAGGTATGACTACTGATGATATTTACTTCGAAGAACTTAAGGGTACTGAATATGCTTACGTTCACGTACAAAAAGAAGGTAGAAAAGCTAGCGATATCTTGCTTGGCATGAGCGATATTATTAAGGCAATGACTTTTCCAACTAAGATGCGTTGGGATTCAAATGATTTTGAATTTGTTCGTCCAATTCACTGGCTTGTATCATTATTTGGTAGCGATGTAATTCCTGTTAAGATTTTGGATATTACTGCAGGTCGTAAGACTCAAGGCCACCGCTTCTTAGGTGATTCTGTTGTCTTAGCTAATGCTGACGATTATGAAGACGCATTGAAGGATCAATACGTAATCGCTAATGCAGAAGAACGTAAAGACATGATTGTTAACCAAATGAACGAATTGGTTAAGAAGAATCATTGGCAAATTAAACCAGATAAAGATTTACTTGAAGAAGTTACTTACCTTGTTGAATATCCAACTGTTTTTGCTGGTTCATTCGATGAAAAGTACTTAAACATTCCTGATGAAGTTTTAATTACTTCAATGAAGGATAACCAAAGATACTTCGAAGTTTACGATGAAAATGGCAAGTTAATTAACCACTTTATCGCTGTTCGTAACGGTAACAAGGATTACCTTGACAACGTTATTTCTGGTAACGAGAAGGTATTGGTTGCTCGTCTAGACGATGCTCAATTCTTCTATGATGAAGACCGTAAGTATCCACTCAGCCACTTTGTTGATCGTCTTAAGAATGTTTCATTCCACGATAAGATTGGTTCAATGGCTGAAAAGATGCAACGTGTTCGCATGATTGGTGATTACCTTGCAAAGCGTTGGAATTTACCTGAAAATGTAGTTACTGATTTTGATCGTGCAAGTGAACTTTACAAGTTTGACTTAGTAACTCAAATGGTAGGTGAATTTGCAGAACTTCAAGGTGTAATGGGGATGCATTATGCTCGTCTTGCTGGCGAAGATGAAGAAGTTTCAGTTGCTATTAAAGAACACTACATGCCAGCTACAGCAGAAGGTCCACTTCCAGAAACTACAGTAGGTTCATTATTATCAGTTGCAGATAAGATTGATACTATCATTACCTTCTTTGGTGCAGGTATGATTCCTACATCATCTAATGACCCATATGCACTTCGTCGTTATGCTTATGGTATTGTTAGAATTTTGCTTAATGAAAAATGGTCACTTCCATTTAATGAAGTATTACCAGAAATCATTAACATGCTTGGTGGTGTAACTCCAGCTAAGCTTCCTAAGGGCGATGCTGAACAAGAAATAGCCGACTTTATTCGTGATCGTGTAAAGCAATACTTACAAAAGAATAAATTTAAGTATGATATTGTTGATGCTGTTCTTGCTTCAAGTCAACAAGATCCAAGTCAAATTTTAGCTGCCGCTAATGTATTGCAACTTCACCATGATGATGAAGAATTTAAACCAGTGGTAGAAAGTTTGACTAGAATTAACAACATTTTGAAGAAGGCTAAGTTCACTGGCAAGGTTGCTGTTGATGAAAGCTTATTTGTTGATAATAGTGAAAAAGAACTTTATGCTGGTGTTCAAAACTTACAAAATATTGACAGCTTAGCTGATTTGTACCAAGGATTTGTTCATTTACAACCAGTAATTGATCAATACTTCGAAGCTAATATGATTATGGATAAAGATGAAAAAGTTAAGAATAATCGTTTAGCTCAATTGTTTGCTATTAGTGAATTAGCTGATCGTTTAGGCGATTTGAGTAAGTTGGTTATTAAATAATTAGATAGAAAAGGTGTTTCATATGGCTGGACGGATTCCTGAAGATTTTATTGCGGAAGTTCGCAGTAACGTTAATATCGTGGATGTAATCAGCCAATACGTCTCACTTGAAAAGAAAGGCAAAGACTATATCGGTCTTTGCCCTTTTCATCAGGAAAAAACACCATCTTTTACGGTGAACGAGGAAAAACAGTTTTTTAAATGCTTTGGTTGCGGTAAGGGTGGCAATGTCTTTAAGTTTTTAATGTATAAAGACAATCTAACTTTTCCTGAAAGTGTTCAACGAGTTGCTGAATTTGCTCACATTGCAATGCCAGCTGATTATAATGCAAATGGTGGAACAAAATTAAGTCCCATTATGCGTATTAATAAGGACGCGGTAGACTTTTATCATCGTGTGTTGTTAACTACCAAAGCTGGTGAGCGGGGGATGCAATATGCAAAAAAACGTCAATTAGATTCTGATACACTTGAGCATTTTAAAATAGGCTATGCTCCTAAAGAAGATAATGTTTTAATAACTTATCTGAGAGGTAAGGGGTATAAGGATGACGAATTAGCGCAAAGTGGTTTATTTGTACAAACTCAGGACGGTCGATTATTTGATCGTTTCCGCGATCGCCTTATGTTTCCTTTAGAAGATGAAAATGGTCGTTCCATTGGATTTTCTGGACGTCGAATTTCAAATGATAAAACTGAAGCTAAGTATATGAATAGTCCGGAGACTGAAGTTTTTACTAAGTCTAAAGTTTTATTTCATTTTGCGGAAGCCAAAAAAGCGGCTCGTAGTGAAGATCATCTAGTTCTATATGAAGGGTATATGGATGTAATTGCTGCTTATAAAGCTGGAATCAAATCCGGTGTTGCTTCAATGGGGACTAGTTTGACTGATGATCAAGTTTACATGTTGCGTCGTGTAACTCCAAATATTATTGTCAATTATGATGGTGATGATCCGGGGGTTCACGCTGAAGAACGTGCAGCACGAATGTTTAGTAAAGACGGCAATTTTAATTTAGGAATTGTTGTCCTGCCAGAGAAGCTTGATCCAGATGAATATGTAAGAAAATATGGCGCTGAGAAGTATCGAGGAGAAATAAAGGGTGCTTTAACTCCTACAGATTTCTTTCTTAAGAGATTAGCTCAGAAATACAATTTAGATAATGATCGCGAAAAAATTACATATTTAAATGAAGCAGTTAAAGAAATTAATCAGGTTAAAAACCCAGTTGAACAAGATATGTATCTGGAAAAATTATCTAGATCAGCTGGTGTATCGCTTAATTCTTTAAAAGCTAACTTAGCTCGTGAGCGGCGGAAAAATAATCGTGCTCGCAGTCATACTCGAACTCGTAATCGTGATTATTATGCTCAACAACCAAATGATTTAAATCTTGGTGATCCTGCTACGAGTGTAGACACATTGCCGATTCAGCAAACAGAAGTGCAAAAACATCCCAGTCAGTCACGTTTGCTTTATTTATTTATTCATTCGGCAAATGCTCAACAGTATTTACAGGAAGGTAAGTTTCATTTTCCTGATCAAGATTATGAAACTTTATCCCAGTTATGGCTAAAATTTGCTGCAACGCATGAGAATCCACAAATTGATAGTTTTTTAGATTTTATTCCTGAGCAACTTCAAGGTATAATAGTAGATGCTGAACTAGCACATATGCCGAAGGATTTTACAATTCAAGAAATTAATGAGCACGTGTTTGCACTTCAAAAGCGCAGCATTTATTCCCAGCTGAATGAGCTTCAAAATCAATTGCAGGATGCTAAGCGCAGAGAAGATGTTCAAAAAACAATAGAAGTTACTCAAAAAATTATTGAGTTGAAGAGAATCTTAGGTTAATTAAGGAGGCTTTTTAGTGGCAGAAAAAGAAACTACACAAAAACTATCTTTAGACAAGATGGTTAAGAAAGTCGTTAAGGACGTTAAAAAAGACAAGATAATCACAGAAAAAGATTTCACTGCTCGTCTGATTAAGCCATATAATTTGCAGGGTAAGGCTGTCGATCAACTAGTACAAGAGTTTGAAGATAACGGTATTAGTATTGTAGATGAGAATGGGGATCCATCACGACTAGCCTTAAAGAAACAAAAAGATGTTGAAAAGGCTGAATTAAAAGATATGTCTGCACCATCAAGCGTTCGAATGAACGATCCAGTGCGGATGTACCTGAAAGAAATTGGACGTGTACCTCTTCTTACTGCTGATCAAGAAATTGCACTTGCCAAAAGAATTGAAGAAGGGGACGAAGAAGCAAAGCAAGAATTGGCTGAAGCTAACCTTCGTTTGGTAGTTTCTATTGCTAAGCGTTATGTGGGACGTGGAATGTCATTTCTTGATTTGATTCAAGAAGGTAACATGGGGCTAATGAAAGCCGTAGATAAGTTTGATTATCGTCTTGGATTTAAGTTCTCTACTTATGCTACTTGGTGGATTAGACAAGCTATTACTCGTGCTATTGCAGATCAGGCTCGTACAATCAGAATTCCTGTCCACATGGTTGAAACGATCAACAAGTTGATTAGAATTCAACGTCAATTGTTACAAGACTTAGGTCGTGAACCAACTCCAGAAGAAATTGGTGCTGAAATGAATATGTCAACCAATAAGGTTCGTGATATTCTTAAAATTGCACAAGAGCCAGTTTCTCTTGAAACTCCTATTGGTGAAGAGGATGATTCACACTTAGGTGACTTCATTGAGGATAAGGATGCAACTAGTCCAGAACAACATGCTTCTTATGAGATGCTTAAGGAACAACTTGAACAAGTACTTGAAACTTTGACTGACCGTGAAGAAAATGTTTTACGTTTGCGTTTTGGTCTTGATGATGGCCGTACTCGTACTTTGGAAGAAGTGGGGAAGGTGTTTGGCGTTACTCGTGAACGTATTCGTCAGATTGAAGCTAAGGCTTTAAGAAAGCTTCGTCACCCAAGTCGTTCAAATCAATTGCGTGACTTTATGGATTAATTATCTAGATCTATAAAAAAGACGTTAAGCTGTTATGCTTAACGTCTTTTTTAGGATCTGCTGGCTTTTCCTTCGGCAATGTCATCTTCAATAATTTTCATAGGATTAAGCCAGGTACCGTTGTCTTTCCAATAGTAGCGACATGGTACACCATGTTTATCAATATAGTCTTTATCAGTTTTTGTGATGCCTAAATGAATATGTGAGCCTGTTAAACGACCAATTTTTTGACCAAGTTTGATTTTTTGACCTTTCTTAACGTAAATGTCGGTAATACTTAAGAAACCTTCTTGATAAATCTCTACGTATCCGTCTTTAGAAATAACCCAAACGTATAATCCAAGACCGGGCGCATATTTAACTTTATGAACGGTTCCTGCATGCACAGCATAAACAGTGGAGTGTCCTACTTCGCTGAAGCCGAAGTCGTAACCATCGTGGAAGTAACTCTTAGTAGGGTAGTAACGTCTAATTATGTCAGTTTCACCGAATTTTTGACCTGATTTAAATTTTATTTTCTTTTCGTAAAGGCGTTTAAAAGGATAACCCCAGGTAACCTTATGAACTACTTTTTTCTTCTTTTTAGGCTTTTTCTTTTTTACGACTTGAGTCTGAGGTCTATTGGCATTTAAATCAAAGTGCCCAAGCGGTACCGAAGCGAAAATAATAATTGCAATTAATGCAATAAAAAGCGATACTTTGCTTTCTGTTTTTTTCATCTAAAAAAGTTCATCTCGTTTTCCATCAAGCATATGTTCACTAACATTGGGATCGAAAAATACAGGTAAATCATGATCAAAATTATAAGCTAGCTTATGTTGCTGCAGCTCTTCTTTAGTCATCCAAGTTAAAGTCCCTTCGTCTGATGCCTTGACTGTCCCCTTAAATTTATCGGCAGTATAGAAGAAAACTAAATAACGTTCATGATTTTTATCATAGAACTGCTTTACTCCAACAAATTGGGGATGAGAAATGGCCAGTCCGGTTTCTTCTTTAATTTCTCGAATAACTGAATCACAAAAAGACTCATGTGGTTCGATATGACCACCAGGAAAGGTAAGGCCTGGCCAAACTGGATCGTTGCGGTCCAAAACTAGAATTTTATCTCCATTTTTGATCATGCACATGTTAGTTAAAGTTACTGTCTCAGTTCTTTTCAATGCAAAAACCCACTTTCTTTGTACGATTATAGCAAAACATGACTAAAAACAACTACTAAATATGCTAAAATTTGATTAAACATACTCTTTATGGAGGATTAAATGAACTTAAGATTAAATACGCTGGCAAAAATGGTTGATCCGGACAGCAAAGTTGCAGACATTGGAACCGACCATGCTTATTTGCCAATTGAATTAGTTAAATCAGGAAAAATAAAATTTGCCATTGCAAGTGATGTAGCTGAAGGTCCGCTTGAAAATGCTAAAAGTGATATTGCAGAGGCAGGTTTAAGTGACCAAATTGAAACGCGTTTAGGCAATGGCTTGGAGACTATTACTCATCAAGATCAAGTAGATACTGTTGTTATTGCTGGTATGGGCGGTAAATTAATGGTAGATATCTTAGATACAGCTTGGAGTAAAGATTTTCAATTTAAGAATTTAGTGCTTGAGCCTAATATCGGTGAAGCAGGCGTACGTAATTGGTTAATGATGCATAATTATCAAATTGTAGCTGAAAAGTTAATTGCGGAAGCAGGCCACACTTATGAATTAATTAAGGCAAGATTAACTTCAGACAAGCATGATTTAACTGAAAAAGAGATTTTCTTTGGCCCATTTATCATGCGTGAAAAAAATCCAGTCTTTTATCAAAAGTGGCAAGGGCAATTGCAATATTATGAAAAATTGCTGCAAAATTTGAATAAAGCACGCAAGAAAGATGAAGACCGTATTAATGAAGTTGAACATAATATTCAACTGATTAAGGAGGAATTAAGCGATGACTAAAGTTAAAGATATAGTAGAACGCTTGAGACAAGATTTCCCAGAAGACATTGCTTCTAAGGGCGATCCTGTTGGCATGCAAATTGGTTCAATGGATGCGGATGTTACTAAAGTAATGACTACTTTAGATGTACGTCCGCAAGTAGTTGAAGAAGCTGTCAAAAAAGGTATTAATTTTATTGTTAGTCATCACCCAGTAATGTTTAGACCAGCTCGCAATTTGAACTTTGCCAATGCGCAAAATGCAATGTATGGCGAGATTATCAAAAATGGAATTACTGTTTATTCAATTCATACCAATTCTGATAAAGCTCAAAATGGTTCTGCCGATTGGCAGGCTGAAGAATTAGGATTAAAAGATGTAGAGCCATTTTGTTTAGATGATGATGGCATTGCAATGGGACGTAAAGGTAAGTTGCCTAAAACAATGTCAGCTTATGATTTTGCCTATTATGTTAAAGATAAAATGAACATTAAGATGGCTAGACTGATTACTGCAGATAATGAAAAACAAATTTCTACTGTTGGTTTTATTTGCGGTGATGGTGGTAAATATTGGACTAGCGCTTTAGATGATAATCTAGATGCCTTTATTACTGGTGACGTTTACTATCACGTAGGTCATGATATGATTTCATCAGGCTTAACAGTTGTTGACCCTGGTCATTATACTGAAAAATTGTTTAAATATAAGGTATATGATCGTCTCAAGAAATGGAACGAAGAAAATAATTGGAATGTTGGTGTTGAATTTTCGGAAGTTTCAACCAATCCATTTCAAGATTTATTTTAGGTAGAAAGAGGACAGAGTAAATGGAATACCCAAACTTATTGGCAAGATTTTTAAAGTATGTAAAAGTAAATTCACGTTCAGATGAACATTCTGACCGTTTTCCTTCAACTGAAAGAGAAGAAAACTTCCAAAAGAACGTCATTATGAAGGATCTTGAAGACTTAGGTTTAAGTGACATTCATTACAACCAAAAAGCAGGTAGTGTAATTGCTGAAATTCCTTCAAACGTTGACTATGATGTTCCGGTAATGGGCTTTTTAGCACATAGTGATACAGCTGACTTTAATTCAGAAAATGTTAAGCCACAAATTCATAAGAACTACGATGGTGAAAGCAAAATTCAATTAGGCGATTCAGAATTTTACCTTGATCCAAAGGTCTTTCCACATTTGAAGAATTACAAGGGTCAAACTATAATTACTGCCTCAGGCGATACCTTGCTTGGTGGGGACGACAAGTGTGGTGTTTCTGAATTAATGACCTTTGCGGAATACTTAATGAATCATCCAGAAGTTAAGCACGGTAAGATTCGCTTAGCATTTACACCAGATGAAGAAATTGGTACTGGTGCTGAACATTTTGATGTAAAAGACTTTGGTGCAGATTTTGCCTTTACTGTCGATGGTGAAGCACCTGGTAAGCTTGACTGGGGAACTTTCTCAGCAGCACAATTTAGCCTTGATATTCAAGGTGTGAATGTTCACCCAGCTGTTGCTAAAGGTCAAATGATTAATGCAATTCAAGTAGGTATTGATTTCCATAATCAATTGCCAGAACATGATCGTCCAGAGCACACTGATGGTCGTGAAGGCTTCTTCCACTTGATGAATTTTGATGGAACCGTTGATAATGCTCATCTTGATTATATTATTCGTGACTTTGAACGTGATGGCCTTGAAGAACGTAAGCATTTAGTTAAATCAATCGTTGACAAGATGAATGCTGAATTTGGTACTGAACGAATCAAGTTAAAGATGTGGGATCAATACTACAACATGGCTGATGAATTAAAGAAGCACATGAATATCGTTGATTTAGCTAGGGATGCATATAAGGCAGAAGGCTTAGAAGTTAATGAAGATCCAGTTCGTGGTGGTACAGACGGCTCTCAATTAACTTACATGGGTTTGCCATGTCCTAATATTTTTGCAGGTGAAGAAAACATGCACGGTCGCTATGAATACACTGTTCTTGAATCAATGTACAAGGCTGTCGATGTCATGATCAAAATGGCTGAATTAAATGCTGAAAGAGCTAAATAGTGAAACAATTTTAAACAAGCCTTGTAAAAATATATACTTTTAGATAGCCGATATTATGCATATCTTATAATGAAAGAAAGCAAATATAAGTTATTCACTAGTATTATGAACAACAAAAAGCAAGCTAATATTACTGTTAGATCAGTAATATTAGCTGTTTTTTTGTTTAAAATTCTAATTATATTGATTTGTGAAACAAAGTAAAAAATAATGCTTGAAATTTCAAAATAAAGTTAGTAGTATTATTAGTGTAATAGATAAATAATACAGTATATGCAGAAGGTGAGTTAATGGAATTCAAAGATAATATTCCTATTTATCTTCAAATTGAGCAATATTTGTATCGCCAAATCGCTTTAGGGAAGATGAAGGCCGGTGAAAAGATCCCATCGGTTAGAAAGTTGGCATTGGAATTGACTGTTAATGTCAATACTGTTCAACGTGCTTTGCAAGAAATGAATACACAAGGCATTCTTTATACTAAGCGTGGTGAAGGAAATTTTGTTACTGAAGATACGGAACTGTTGTCTAAAACAAAGCAATCCCTCATCAATAATGAGTTAGATGAATTTGTTCAAAATATGGAAAAGTTAGGCGTAAAGCAAGACGAGCTTGTTTCGACGCTTACAGATTACTTGGGGCATAGTGAGGATCATAATGAGTGATTTATTAACTATTAAAGATTTAATTTACAAGAAGAATCAAAAAACTATTTTAAAAGACGTAGATCTAACTTTAACGTCAGGTAAAATCGTTGCCTTATTAGGTGAAAATGGGGCAGGGAAAACAACCTTAATGCGAATTATCGCTGGAGTTGCTAAAAACTATAAGGGACAGATTGATTTAGCTGGTGCAACTAAGGAAGCTGAAAGAAAGACAAAGTTATCTTTTACCGATGGTTTAACAGGCTTTAGCGATTCAACTAAGATTGTTCAGGTTGTTCGTTTTTACTCTACAATTTTTCAAGATTTTGATGAAAATGAATTTGACGAATTACGCAAATTTATGAAGTTAGATCCAGATATGAAGCTTAGCCAATTATCTCGTGGTATGCGTGAAAAATTGATCATTGCTTTGACTTTTGCTCGTAAAGCAGATTTGTACTTACTCGATGAACCATTCGGTGGAATTGATGCAATGGCTCGTAAGAAGATCATTAATTCAATTATTTTATGGAAAGATGAAAAATCCACTATTTTGATTTCCGATCATTTTGTAAATGAAATTTCATCATTGCTTGATGAAGTAGTGATCGTAAAGAACCATACAGTTCTTGAACACAAGTCTGCTGATGATATTCGTCAAAATAACAAGTCAATCGAGGAATACTACGAGAGCTTTTATGCAGATGAGGATGATGAATAATGACTAGTTTTAACACATTGTTCAATAGAATGTTTCAAGAAAAAAGTAAGTCAGTTTATCTGATTTACTTGATCCAAGCCTTTGCCACCCTCTGTTTTACAATCATGATGACGGTTTCGGCTGGAGGTCATTCTCAAGAGGTAGTAGTAGGAAATGCGAGAGAATCAATTAATCCAATAGTTGAATTCTTATTCATGTTTGCGGTAATGATGTTTATGACGTCATTTATAGCAGCATTTGTTTATTGGATTGTTTCTTCTGTAAAAAATGAAAGAATAAATCGTAGTCAAACTTGGCGTTTAATCCCGATTAGTGATACTAAGTTCTTATTGAGTAACTTTGGTACAGCTTTCTTCACATACATTTGGCTGGGAATTTTAGAAATTGCTACTGTTATAGTTGCATCTTTACCTTTGCTTTTATCAAGTAAAGAAATCAAAATTGCACTTCAAAGAAGCAATTTTGACTTTAGTGCTCAAGATTGGGGTCAACTATTAGGTGGATTGTTTTTGATAATTTTACTTGGCTATGCTTGGTATGCAGTAGTTAGTCTAATTAACTTAAGTAGTAGAAGTATTATGGATTTCTTACCAAGTGGTTCAAGCAAAGTACTCGTATTCTTTGTAAGATTAGTGACAGTCATCGTAATTATTTGGCTTTTGGCTTATGCGGGAACTACATTGTTTTCAGTAATTGGTCGTTTTACGCCATTTGATTTTGGTACTGGCGATTCAGGAGTAGGTACAACACTTCTTGCATTTCTTGCTTTTGATGTAATTGTAACTTTAATCGATATCTTGCTTTTGAATAAATTTGTCGAAGCAAAGCAAAATTAATGGAGGCTGATTATGACAAGTAATAAAGCCTTATTTAAGCAAATGTTTTTGCAGAAGCGTCATTATGCTGATTTAGTTTTATTAATCCAAACTTTTGCTGTAGCGTTTATGTTCTTAATGGGGATTATTTTTAAAGGCAATGGAAATTCTGTTAATAATATGGCTAGTGGAATTTTTGGAAATGACAACATTTGGGACTTAATACTAGGACTAGGTACACTGACTACATTTTTTGCAGATTTTATCTTTTTAGGTTTAATGTGTTGGCAAAATGAAAAAATCAATTTGAGTCAGACTTGGCAGTTAATTCCAGCATCTGGCAGTAAAATCTGGATCATTAATATTATTTCTAGCATAGTAGAATGTGCCTATATCTTTGTTATTCAAGTCGTAATTGGAATGATCGTTGTTATTATTGATAGTTATAGTCACAATATTAATCCATTTGTAGGTACAAGTTTTGGCGCTAATATTTCTTTCGGCGAAACAGTTTGGGCTTTTGTTGAAGAATTATTAGCTTTGGTTGGACTAGTTTTAATTATTTTTGCTTTTGTTAGCTTGACCAACTTTTTAACTAGAACTATTGCTGATCAGTTGCCAATGAAGAATACTACAGGAGTTAGATTAGTCGTAATGGCTATCTTGGTAATTGTTGGTGTAATTATTGCATTGCGAATCAATGATCAAATATTAACTATGTATACTAATCATTTATTTGCTCGAGCAAATAAGGCTATTGATGTAGATACTTTGGGAATTTCTACACTAGAATATTGGATTGGCGCAATTTTATTAGGAATTATCAATTGTCTTCTTATTCAAAAATTTGTTGAGCCTAAAATTGTTAATCGTTAGAAAGGGATGAATGATTTGACTAGTTTTGGTAATCTTTTTAAACAAATGTGGGTACAGAAGAGTAGGTACATCTATCTGTTTTTCATCATTAATTTGTTTACAATAGTATTTATTTCATTATTTGCTTGGGGAACAGGAAATTATGATTTAACTTTCTTTTATACATGGACTCATAATTTAGGCAATTTTTGGCGTTATAATATTGCCACTTTAACTATTTACTTTGATATTGCTTTTTTTGCAGTTACTTGTTGGCAAAATGAAAAGATCAATATGAGTCAAACATGGCATTTAGCTGCCGCAGATGAAGGTAAAACTTATTTAGCTAATGTTTTTAGTAGTTTATTAGCGTGTGGTGTTTTCTTCTTATTGCAACAGATTGTTAATATCTTCTTACTTATTCCTACTATGGGGGCTAATAGTATAGCAGAGGCCTTTAGTAAATTTGGGTTATCTCCTTATACTCCTAACGTACCAGGAATTAATGTATCGTTTGAATTTTATTGGCTATTTGTAGTATTAGTTATTTTGTTTATTTATTTCTTTGTAAGTTTTGCCAACTTTGTTTCAAGAATTGTTTCTAATGAACTCCCTGTAAAGAGCACCTTATGGATTAGACTTTTGATCATGGCGATTTTAGTAATTATTGCTGTTTATGTTTGGTTAATCGTCCTTTCTCACTTACAAAACTTGGTTAATACTAATAAAGTACTTCAGTCATATGATCCAATCTGGTTAGATGATCTTCTTTTATTAATAGTTAACTTAGTGTTTGGCTTATGCGATATATTATTTGTTAAAAAATGGGTTGAACCTAAAATTGTAAACAGATAAGAAAAAGCAATCATTAATTGATTGCTTTTTTTCTTGCTATAATTTATCTGAGGTGAAAATTATGAAGGAAGAATCGCTTTTTTCCTTAGCAAATGAAAACGAAAATACACCACTAGCTGATCGTGTTAGGCCACAGAATTTATCTGAATTTGTAGGGCAAAATGATCTAATTGGTCCAGGTAAAATCCTGCGTGAATTGATTGAAAAAGATCGTGTGCCTTCTCTGATCTTATGGGGACCACCTGGAACGGGTAAGACGACTCTAGCGGAGATCATTGCCATGCATACTAAAGCACATTTTATTACCTTTAGTGCTGTGACATCGTCAATTAAAGATATTCGCCAAATCATGGAAGAAGCAGAGCAAAATCGTCAATTTGGTGAAAAGACCATTGTCTTTATTGATGAAATTCACCGCTTCAATAAGGCACAACAGGATGCATTTTTGCCGTTTGTTGAACGTGGAAGTATTACTTTGATCGGTGCGACCACTGAAAATCCATCGTTTGAAGTGAATTCAGCGCTTCTTAGCCGCGCAAAAGTATTTGTGCTTCATTCTTTATCGACTGAGGATATTAGTCATTTACTTAAAAATGCAATCAAAAATCCAGCCGGTTTTCCTGGGTTGGATGTTGAAATCTCTGATAAAAATTTGCGTATGATCGCAGAGTTTGGCAACGGGGATGCACGCAGCAGTTTAAATGCGTTAGAAATCGCTGTTTTAAATGGCAAAAAGACAGGAAAGAAAGTGGTTGTAGATGAGAGTATTTTAAATCAACTAATTAATACCAAATCCTTACGTTATGACAAAAAGGGTGACGAACACTACAATTTAATCTCGGCTTTACATAAATCAATGCGTAATAGTGATGTGGATTCTGCAGTATATTGGGTTAATCGAATGCTTGATGGTGGTGAAGATCCTTTATATATTGCTCGTCGCTTGGTAAGATTTGCTAGCGAAGATGTTGGCCTAGCTGACACTAATAGCTTGAATGTGGCGATTAATACTTTTCAGGCTTGTAAATTCATTGGGATGCCAGAATGTGGCGTACATTTGACAGAATGTGTAATTTATTTAGCTTGTACGCCAAAATCAAATTCGGTGTATGTTGCTCAGCAAAAGGCAGAAAAGGCGATTAAAAAGACTGGCAATTTACCGGTACCTCTTCAAATTAGAAATGCACCAACCAAGTTGATGAAAGAATTGAATTATGGTAAAGATTATCAGTATGCTCAAGATGCACCAGATAAGCTTACTAATATGAAAACGATGCCGCCAGAATTGGAAGGAAGTCAATTCTATTATCCAAGTGAACAGGGGAATGAAATTCGCTTTAAGAAAAGAATTGAACAGATCAAGGCTTGGCATAAAAAGAATGGGTAAAGAAAAAAGCTTCATTTCTCATGGGAAATAGAGCTTTTTCGTACATCTATAACTAATTAAGCATTAGCAGACATATAGTCATAAAGTTGATTAATTTCTTCGTTGGTGAATTCCCCATCACCAGTTTTCATTGCATGCACCTTTTCAACAGATAGGTGACTAGCAAAAGCTAAATCAGTATCATTAACATGGTGTTTAACTTGAAAATCAATAATTGCGTTCGATAATTCTTCTTGTTGCTCATTCATAATAATCTCTCCTTACACTTTAATTTTAATCAAATTATATACAAAATAAAACTTTTAAATAATTAAAATGTTTTCCACTGAGTAAATGGCCAGTAGCGGAAGACAACTTTCCCAATAAGTGCACTCCGTTTAACAAAGCCAAAGTAACGAGAATCTTTAGAAACATCTCTATGATCACCCATGACGAAGTAGTGATTCTTAGGTACTTTTTCTTTTAATGTAAAATTGTTAGTATATAGTTCTCCTAAACGATGAGCTTGCTTTTCATACTTGTTATTCAAATATGGTTCAGCGATTTGCTTACCGTTAATGTAAAGCTTATCATTTTTTGAAGTAACCATATCGCCAGGTGTGCCAATTACACGCTTGATATATAAAGCGCCTTTTTGATCAGGAGCTTTTAAAATCACAATATCATTGCGCTTAGGCGTAAAATGACGAACGGCAATTAAACGATCACCATTTTCAAATGTTGGCTGCATTGAGGGGCCAGAAACTGTTTCATTTGAAAGGAAAAAGCTAAATACAAAATAGTAAATCCCCATCAAAATCGCAAACATAATGATTATATCGAGAACAAAATGACCTATGCTTTCTTCGTCTTCATTTTTCTTCTTAGTTTTTTCTCCCATAAACAATCTCCTTTTATTTGCTATTTTTATTATAACTGATTTCTATGACTTTGAATGGTAAAATCATTAGGTAAGGTAGGAAGATATGACGAATTATTTGCACAAATTAACTATGTTAGATGATGAAATTAATCATCCTCTGATACATAGTCAAGTAGAAGAAATAAAACAAATTGATCATTACGTTGGTAATGGTAAGCCGTTAAAAGCCGCACCAGATAAATTGGGATTATTACCAGATCAATTTGAAGATGTTTTAAAAGAAATCGGAAATAATAAAAAAAGAAAATTAACCGATATTAATAACTTATTTAATAATTTTCGGCAATACTTATCTTGGAAATATGGCATTTGGTCAATAGCCAATTTAAAAACGGCAGCTTTGATAAAAGATAAGATGCAGATTGATACTGCTTTGGAAATTATGGCTGGCAATGCTTATTGGTCAAGTACACTAGCAAATGTTGGAATTCAAACAATAAGTACGGATTCCTTAGAATGGGCTAAGACTTCATCAACAGGTGCGGAGCCATTTCATCCAGTTATTAATTTAGAAGCAGCGCAAGCAATAAAAAAGTATTCCGATGTGGATTTGATTCTTTGCTCTTGGTCACCCAATTTCGGTCAAAGTGATCTTGCGGCAATTGATGCATGGCAAAAATATAGTAATGCAAAGCATTTTATCTTCATTGGTGAAGAAGATGGGGCAACTAATTCGCCAGAATTCTGGCAACGTAATTGGTTTAAACGTACAGCAGCTTTGAATGAAATTAATAGTTCATTTCAAAGTTTTGATTTTATTGATGAACGGATATTTGAGATAGATAATGAATTTTAAAAGAATTTTTTTACTTTTAGTACCGTTAATTATGTTTTTGGGAATAGGCACCATGATTTCTAATATTCAATCTGATTATGCAGATGAAGTATTAGAAGCCCATGGGCTGACTAACAATACACGCTATTTTAGAACAGATAGCGATGAAAGCATTAGTTCTTTTTTACGTTACCTAAATAAGAACTATAAAAATCATCAGATTCAATTACACTTCGATAGTAATTATGAAAAAAAGCAAGTCTTAGTCTGGAGTAATCATGTGGTAAAAAGTTTGCCGACAGAAACAGGACGCTATTTTTCTCCAGATGATTTTGAAGGGAAAGTCTCATTTGCTGTATTAGGTCCTACTGCTAAGATCAATGTTTTAGAAGCACAAAATAATAAATATGTTGTTTTAGGACGAAATTATTATTCTGTAATTGGCACGTTTAAAAATTATCCTCAAGTTGAAATGGATAAATATTATCTGAGCACAGGAGTAAATCAGCCTACAGCACGAGATCAGTTAAGAAATTATAGGATAGTGATTGATAGTACTCCGTATGTAATTAGTAAGATAGCTAAACATTATCACGCTAAGCTTCATATTCCTCCATTTGTACAGGAACATCACCGTGACCGCTTGTCAGTATTGCCTAATATTTTAATGTTAGTAACTTGCATGATACTAGGTGTGGTAACTAATATAGTACTTGCAATTTTAATGATGCGACAAGCTAAATTAACCCACCTTCATGGCGATTTATTCCGCAATTGGGTAATTAATCGTAGTGCTCGTACTTTAATGGTAGAAGGCGTTTGTGGACTTTTAGCATATATCTTTTTAAGATGGCATGCATTTTATTCAGTGGCTAGTGTGTTGAGCATAGTTTTACTTATGGCATGGCTAATGAATGTAGTGGCATTTTGTATCACGTTATATCACTTAATAAGAAAGGATAAAAAAGTTGTTAAAGCTACCCGTTGAATTTAAAGAAAAATACGAAAAATTATTAGGCGATAAAGAAGCGACAGCACTTTTTACGGCAATGAATGAAGAAAGCAAAAAAGCTTTTAGAATTAATACGTTAAAGAATCCGATCAAATTATCTTATGACTTAAATAAACCAATTCCTGATCTTAGGGATGCATATTATGGCGAAATAAGCGGTGAAGATCCTGAATGGGTAAGTGGATACGTTTATTCGCAAGATCCTGCTGCGATGTTTCCTGCTGCGTTGAGCGGTGTTAAGCCTGGAGATAAAGTATTAGACTTGTGTGCTGCTCCTGGTGGGAAAACGACTAAATTAGGAGAACAATTAAAAAATGAAGGCCTTTTAGTTGCAAATGAAATCTCTGGCAGTAGAGCTAAAGCCTTGAGAGAAAATATCGAGCGTTGGGGAATAAGTAATGCACTGATTACTAATGAAAGCCCAGAAAAACTTTCGCCAGTATTTTCTGATTTCTTTGACGTAATTTTAGTTGATGCTCCATGTAGTGGGGAAGGGATGTTTAGAAAGAATCCTGAAGCAATTGATTATTGGTCTCAAGATTATGTTTTGACATGTCAAAGAAGACAAAAAGATATCTTGAACGAAGCAGTTAAGATGCTCAAGCCAAATGGACGCTTGATCTATTCGACTTGTACGTTTGCTCCAGAAGAAGATGAACAAATTGTTAGCTGGTTAGTTAATGAACACGATTTTAGTATTTTTGATACTGGAATCAAAGATGAAAGAATAAGTCTAGGTCATCCTGAGTGGAGTGATAATAATCCAGAATTAACCAAAACGCTTAGATTTTGGCCACAAGATGGAGTCGGTGAAGGTCAGTTTGCTGCTGTATTGCAGAAAAATGGTGGCAATGTAGAAGTTGTAACCAAAAAGAGTAAAAAGCAAAAGCAAAAGCAAAAAAAGAATCCATTGCGTTTGACTAAGAACGAACAAGAACTAGTTGCAGAGGTGATTAATCAATTTAATTTGCCTACTAGTTTGAGTGATTGGTCTAAAAAGGCAATGGTTAGAAATGATCATGTCTTTATTCCTGCGATTGTTTTACCTGAAAAGACTAAGCTGCCCATTGTTAATAATGGTGTCGAATTAGGAATTCTGAAGAAAAAGAGATTCGAACCGGGTCATCAACTTGCAGAAGTATTAGGTCAATCGGAGCAGACATGTGTAGTTGATTTGGCAACCTTGGATGATTACCAAAAGTACTTACATGGAGAAACGATTAAGGTCCAAAGTGATTTGCGTGGTTTTGTGCTGGTTAGTTATAGTCAAATGATTTTTAGTTTTGGCAAAATTACTGGTAATGGAATTTTGAAAAATTTCTATCCTAAAGGACTTAGAAAATAATTGCGGCAGTTGCGGCTATAAAAGAAATTTTTCGACTGTTTCTCAATCTTCGGCTTGGACCGTAAGAAAAAGAACTAAATAAATATTAAAAGGATTAAGCATTAGATCCGGGGATCAGGAATGCTTAATCCTTTTTCTTTTCTACAATAAAAATAAAAGTAAGAAAGATATAGAGGCCAAAATAATAAAAATTATGTAAAATAAAAGCACTAGATTGTCTAGTGCTTTTTTGATATTAAATTAATTGATCTATTTGGTTCTTTAGTTGTAGATCATAGTATTTTTTTATTTGGGGTAGGGATGCCAAATCGTTTTTACCATAAATCGCAATTAAAGCAGCTAATTCATCTTTCCAATCGCTGATTAAGGTTTGAAGTCCCTCAAAACCATTCTTGTTGAATTCTTGCAAGAATACATTAGAAATACCAACAAATTGTCCACCTAAAGCTAGCCCTTTTAAAATATCTAGCGGGTTACATACACCACCTGAAACAATAAAATTAACGTTTTCTTTTTGTGCCATTAAGGCTGAAACAACAGTAGGTAATCCGATGTCTTCTAGATAAGAAACATCCCGTGAATTACGTGCATTTTCAATTTGAGCGAAATTTGTTCCCCCAGCACCTGCAATGTCAAAGTACTTAATGCCATTTTCTTTAAGCAGGTGAATGCTGTTTTGATCAAGACCAAATCCTACTTCCTTAATAATCACGGGGATGGAAATTTGATCGAGGATATTCTTGATTTTATTGAGCCAAATAAAGTCACGATCACCTTCTGGCATTGCAATTTCTTGGACTGTATTAAGGTGAATCTGTAATGCATCAGCTTGCAACTCATTTATTGTTTGTTTAATCGCACTAATGGGAGTTTCTGGATTAACATTGACAATTAAAACGCCATTTGGATCTTCATTGCGAGCAACATAAAAACTTTCTAATTGATCCTTTTCCTTAGCTAAAATGCTAGCAGAACCAAGAGCTAGAGCAATCTTTTCTTGATGTGCGATCTTTCCCAGAGCCTGATTAATTATTAAGGATTGCTTTGATCCACCTGTCATTGCATTGATAAAAAAAGGAGCAGAAACGCTTTTATTAAACATTTCTGTTGCCAAAACAGATTGATCAACCTTACTTTCTGGTAGAGCAGGGCGTAACAGATGCATTTGATCAAAACTATTATATTTTTCTTTATTAAAAAACATCTGAGCTAATTTCAGATGTTCTTCTTTTCTTTCAGATCTAATTGACATATTTTTCTCCAATTAGTGAGCAAGGCTAATTTGGTGAACTCTAAAGTTCAAAGGTAAAATCCCATTGCGGCGCCATTCACTCTCTAATGCATCAACATCAGTGTCAGCACCAGTAATTACAATACCGCAGTCACCATTACCAGCCCCAGAAGTTTTTGCGGCACCACCAAAGTCTTCAGCAATTTTGATTAATTGAGTCAAACGTGGAATTTCAATGGCAATTTGGTTAATTTTAGCAAAATGTTGTAATAAATGACGATTAACACGAATTTGCTTCTTTATTAATGGAATATCATTTGCCTCAAAGCCGGCAATCATCTTTAATACGCATTCTCTAGAAGCAGCTAAGAAGTTTTTGTATTCCATATTTAAAGCTGCCTTATTAGCGTTGGTTTCATCAACTAAACGAGAAGTTGATGCTGGCTTTTGACTCCAACCAATCATTAATTTCATATCGTGAGGTGGGGTTAGCAACTCAATCTTAAGTCCTGGCCAAGCTTCATTTATGACTTCTGATAAGGTTTTATTAGCTAATTCATATTGTAGCCATTTTTTATCAAAAGTTTGGTAGGCTAGCCAACCACCATAAACACTAGCTGCAATGTCACCAGCAGAACCATTACCTTGGACAGAATAATGGGAAATGGCAGATAATTTATATACTAGTTCATTGCTCATTTTGACACCATAGAAGTGTAAAATAGCTTTAACCGTAGCTACAGTGACAGCGGCACTTGAACCTAAACCATACTTTTTACCATCAGCAGAATCTAGATCTGAATTAACATGCAGATCGTAGACTTTCATCTTAATGTTTTGTTCAATACAATATTGTTCTGTGTAAGAAATTGCAGATAAAATGTATTCAAATGGGTTATCACGATTATCGATTACCATCTTAGAACCTTGACGGATCCAGTGAATAGAGTCTTGTGAATATTGTTTAGAGTGGATTAAGCCCGTAGAAGTCTTGCTTTTAGTAATTGAAACACGTACAAATTGATTTACGGCAACTAAAACAGCAGGACAATTTTGTTCTAAAACGGCGTATTCTCCAGCGATATATAATTTTCCGGGTGCTTTTTCTGTTATCAAAAGAATTAAATCCTCGAATCTAATTAACTTTCTATTACAACGATTAATCCAAGTAGGTAATACCAGGACCAAAATTTGCAATCACTATATTAACATTATTAAATACTGACTTAAAGCGTTCAACAATTTCTTTGCTATTTCTTAACCGGCAAAGAACTTTAATGTTTGGACCAGCATCTATAGTATAGTAGCATTCAATTCCTTCCTTGCGAAGATCTTCAGCTAATTTAATGGCGCGAATTGTATCTGGTTCAAAGTACGTAAATTCAGGTTGAGCGGTTAAATTGATGGCATGCATTTCATTAGCATTTAATTCTGCTAGTTCACCTAATGCGGTAAAGTCATTGTTTTTAATGGCCGTAATCATTTGCTTTAGTTCACTTTCATTGCGTTCAAGCCAAGGCTTAAAGAAAGGAGAAGATTGTGCTTCTTTCATGCCGCTAGTAGAAGAAATCTTCTTTTGCTTAGTGTTTAATTCTACAGCCAAAAGGTGTAGATCCATTTGAGGATGTTCATCTAAAGCATATGCATAAGAACTTTCGTCGGAATCTCCCTTTTGCCAAACCGAGAACCCACCAAAAATAGAGCGACATGCGGAACCAGAACCGATTCGTGCTAAACGTGACAACTCTTTTTTGTCAACTTGGATATTATAGCATTGGCAAAAAGCAGCTGCCAATGCGGCGAAGGCTGAACTAGAAGAGGCGAGTCCAGCAGAGGTTGGAACATGATTAACAGATTTAACGATTAAGTTGTCATGAAAACCAAATTTATTTTGAAGTTTGGCCAAATATGAAAAAACTCGTTGGCTTTGTTTAGAATCTTGCTTTTTTCCATTTAAATAAAAAGCAGGATCATCGTTTGTCTTTTCGATTGTAGTATCGGTATAAAAAGCATCTAGTGTCATTGAGAGACTAGACATTAAGGGAAGTCTTAATTCCGCATTTGCTTTACCCCAATATTTAATTAAAGCGATATTTGTATGAGCACGTACTATTTTTGACATTAAATTTTCTCCACCCAGTAGTTACTAATTAGATCTTGACATTTATCCGCAATGTTTTTGGCGATTTCTTGGTTCTCGCATAGAGCAATAGTAATTCCGCCTAAGCCACCACCAGATAATTTGAAGCCAAGGGCACCATTATCTAGAGCAATTTTTTGTAATTGATCAATTTTGGTAGTTGAAATATTAAAAGAATGCAAAATCGTTTGTGCTTCATTAAAAATATTACCTACAGTTTTGATATCATGATCAATCCAGGCTTTTTTTGTCAGATCAGCTAATTCGCCTAAGCGTTTCATATTAACATTTGCCTTTTTTGATTCACTTAAAAGTTGACTTACTTGAGTAACAGCTTTCTTAGTATTGCCTAATTCTCCAGTGTCCATAATTAAAAGTGTAGCACCTAATTCAGCTTGTAAAACTTTGGGTCCCATTTTTTTGTTAAAAAATACTAAGTAGTTGGAATTAACTGTAGCGGCATCAAGACCAGAAGCCTTGCCGTGATTAATCATTTCTGCCTGATTGGTAACTGCCATAATTTCAGATTCAGATAAATTTAAAGAAAAGAATTCGTTTAAAGCCTTTGTAGTACCTAGAGCAACTGTAGCGCTGGAGCCAAATCCTCGTTCCATAGGGATTTCTCCAGTATATGTGATCTTTAATGGCTCATCGTTGTTTGCCTTTTTTTGCATAGCTTTGACAACATACTTCAGACCATCATATTCACTCGGAGCATCATAAAAAGAGCCATGGTAGCGTGCGGTATCCATCCACATTTTAGAATTGTTTTCGACAGTAGTTTTAATATGCAAAGCTTTGATAGGCATCGCTAAAGCATCATAGCCGTAAACAACAGAATGTTCACCAATAATAATTACTTTCCCATGAGCTAAAAAACTAGTTTTCATTTTTTAATCATCCTTAAAATAGATTTAATAAAAGATATCAACCTTGCTATGATAAAATAATAAACAAGGAAGTGCGAACAAATGATCAAAATTTTAACAGGACGACAAACTGACCCATTACAAGAAAAAATTCTGGCCTCAGCAATTGAAAATTATCAAAAGCACCCAGAAAACAAAACTTTTATCATCGTTCCTAATCATATTAAGTTTACCACAGAAGTTAGAGCGATTAATAAACTTGCATCTAAGAAAAAGCAAACGGAGACAGCAGTCAAAAATCTGTACGTGTTATCGTTCTCGCGTTTAGCGTGGTTTTTCTTAAAAGATGCTGAACAGGGATTGCCTACACAATTAGATGATGCTGCTAGTGCGATGTTGCTAACCCATATTATTGAGGAAAAGCAAGACGAGCTGATTATCTTTGAACAGAGTAATTCAGGGATGGTACGTCAACTTTATAATACGATTTTACAAGTGTATGACGGCAATTTGGATTTGGATAACATAGATGAAACTAATTTAGATCAAGAAACTAAAAGTAAAATTCATGATTTACGGATTATTTATAATGCTTTTATTGAGGAAATAGCGGGCAAATTTTCAACTAAAAACGAAGTACAAGTACAGTTGAATGAAATTTTAGCTAAAAATTCTGATTTAAAACATGTTAGTTTTTATTTCTGTGATTTCTCTCATTTTTCTCTGCAGGAAATGTTAACTATTCAAATCTTAATGAGAAAAGCTAAAGATGTAACACTGGCTTTTAAAACGAGACTAGGAAACATCAATCCTAAAGCCGAAGAAGGAGATTATGATTACGTCATTCAACAAACTATCCAGCGATTAGTTTCGTTTTTGCAAGAGAGAGATATGGATTATGTAGCAAATGAATTTCCGATTGCTGCTGAGCCTACTTCACGTGAAATCCTAAACAGCCTTTGGACAGAAACGATTCCTAAAGTTGATGAATTAAATCAAGTACAACTTGTTAAAGCTGATTCTCGGTATGCGGAAGCATATTTTGTTGCGCGGACAATTTATCAACAAGTGGCTCTGAATAATTATCGCTACCGTGATTTTCTGATTTTGGCACCAGATTTGAAAGAATATGAGACATATTTAACGCCAATTTTGCGGCAAAATAATATTCCTTTCTTTAATGATTTGCAGCAGGAAATGAAATATCACCCTCTAGTTGTATTGATTGAAAATCTGTTCAATTTACGTGACTTAAAGGATAGTCCATTTCGGACGCAGAGTATGCTTGCCATATTAAAGACGCATTTGCTCATCCCATCTTGGTATAAAGAAGAAGCTGAGTATATTCATGATGTAGATGAATTAGAAAATTTTGTTTTAGCTCACGGAATTAATCATAATTTGTGGAAAAAACATTTTGCAGATTTTGTAAGTGCAGAAGTTATCAGATTAGACAAAATTGATGAAGAAGTGGTCAAAATTGATCGATTACGTGGTTATTTGGTAGATAAAGTTACAAATTTGTTTACTAAATTAGAGCAAGAAAAGGATAGTCAAAAAGCTCTAACCATATTCTTTGATTTTTTGACTAAGAACGGAATTGCTGAGCGTTTAGAACAATGGCGCGATGATGCGAATGAATCTGGTGATTTGCAACAAGCACAGCAACCTGAACAATTATGGGACTTGCTGATTCAATTATTGAAAGATTATCTGGCAATTAACCCAGAGCAATTTGATTTAGATGGATTTTTTAATATGATGATTAGCGCATTCAAGGAAGCTACTTTCTCGCAAATCCCTTCAACTCTTGATGCTGTCAACTTATCAGAAATGGGAATGGTTCAAGCCAGTGGGTATAAGCAAGTCTTTATTATTGGTGCGACAAGCGGAAATTTACCTGCAATTGAAAAAAAGCCAGGTTTTTTGACGACAGAAAATTTAAATCAATTGCAAAGTAGTTTTGAATCTGATGCATATTTGGAAGATAATCAGCGACTAAATAATTTAGATCAAAATTATCAGTTTGGCTTGTCTTTAGCCTTAGCGCAGGACAGAGTGTATATTTCTTATCCTGTGTTAAATGCATCAAATGAGAAATTAGATCCGTCAATTTATTATCAGCGTCTACAAAATTATGGTGCGCCTGAATTTAGTCAACATGATCTACCAGAAAAGATGCAGGATCTTTTATCTTTCATAACTAATCCTGATGCGAGCCTAGGTTACTTAGCCTATATGAATTCTAATGCTTCATCTGATGCAATAAATGAACTTCTAAGAATTACACAGAAATATTTACCACAAAAAGTAAAAGTTGTGCTTGACGCAAGCGACTTTGATAATCAGCCTGAAGATATCGGAGAAGATTTAGCAGCGGAACTATATGGTAAGAATTTGTATTCATCAGTTTCACAGTTGGAGACTTTTTATGAAAATTCTTATGAGTATTTCTTGACCTACGGGTTAAAATTACGGCGCCGCTTTGAAAATGAATTTGATGTTATTCAAGCCGGAAATTATTTCCATGAGACATTTGATCGGTTAGTTAAGCGATTGAATGAACAGCATCTTGATTTGGCCGATTTAAGTAGTGTAGAGCTTGAGCAGCAACTTAATCAGGTTAGAGATGTTATCAAGGATGAAAGTAAATATGCTCAATTGATGAATGACCCGTTTAACCAGTATTTATTCCACTGTTTAGATCATACAACTTCCAAGGTAGCTCGAAATTGGCGTAAATCACTAGCTGAAACACCGCTGCGAGCCAAATATTCTGAATTAAGTTTTGGTTTAGATCAAAAAATTAAAGGTATCAGTTTAGATATTCCGGATTTAGCTGGTAATCATCAAGTTAATTTACGCGGGAAAATAGACCGAGTAGATTTAGCTAATTTTGCTAATAAAGATCAAGTTTTAGCGCAAGTGATCGATTACAAATCTTCTGCTAAAAAATTTGATTTAGGGATGTTTTATAACGGTATCGCCCTTCAGATGGTTTCTTACTTGGATGTTTTAACTAATAATAATCATTTCTTTGCGGAAGAGGACAAGCTTTCGCTATTAGGTGCTTTTTATCAAACAGTTACTAGACAGCTAGAAAGGCTAAATAGTAATAAGTTAATTGATAGCAGCTTAAACTTACGTGAAAATGCAATGGATAGTAAGCCTAAGTTGATGTATACGGGCCTAATTAGTAATAATCCGGAAATTTTGTTAGAAGCTGAGCCATTATTAGATGGTAAGCCTAGTCAAGCTTCTCAACTTTATACAGGAGTAGGAACCAAGGCAAAAGGCGGCTTTAAATTGCCAGCAGATCGTAACTTTAGCGAAGAAGAAATTCAGTTGCTATTGGAATATGATGAATATCTTATTAAAGAAGCTTCTAGACAGATTTTATCTGGTCAAATTGAATTAAATCCATATCGTTATGGCAGGAGCAAAAATGCTCTAACATATTCAGACTTTAAAGATATTTTCTTCTTTGACGCCATGCTTAGACATAATCAATATCACGAGATTAGCAACATGAGTAAGAAAGATTTGTTAGCTAAAATTAAGGAAAAACTAGGAAAGAAGGATTAGTTTTGCCACAATTTACAAAAGAACAAGAAAAAGCAATTAATGATCAAGGGCATGATATTTTAGTTTCCGCATCTGCCGGTAGTGGTAAAACTACTGTTTTAGTTGAGCGTGTTTTAAAAGAAATTTTAGCAGGTACGCGAGTAGATGAATTATTAGTTGTGACTTTTACCAAAGCCGCAGCCGAAGAAATGAAGATCAGAATTAAAGCTGCTTTAACTAAAGAATTAGCCAAACCTGGAGTTAATCATAGATATTTGCGTGAGCAGTTAAATCAGGTAGATACCGCTAATATTTCAACTATTGATGCATTTTGTTTGGATGTAATTCATCGCTTTTATTATTCAATTGAGTTAGATCCTAGTTTTACGATCTTAACTGATGATACGCAAGCTGCCTTGTTGAAAGAACGTGCTTTGCGTGAGATCGAAGGGGAAATGTTAACTAATAAGGATCAAGCTTTTAGACATTTCTATGATAATTTCGCTGGTGATCGGGATGCAGATAGTCCTCGTGATTTGCTATTAGATTTATACAATTTTGCTATGGCAAAACCAGAATATCGCGCTTGGCTTAAACAATTGCCACAGATTTATGATATTGAAGACAGTGTTGTGGAATCAAAGATTTGGCAAAAACAAATTAAGCCGTATATTGTGGCTAAATTCTCGGAATTACAGGACAAGATAGCATCTTATTTATCACAAGCTGTGATGGAAACTAAGGAATTGGCTAAGGTAAAAGAGTCATTCACGCTGTTTGCACAAAATATAGATAATTTTGTCCAAGCGGTTAAAGAAGATGCTGATTATGATAAGCAGAGGGATTTATTAAGAAGCTGCGTATTTACAATTAGTTTTCGTAAATCGAAAAAATGGGATGAAGACCTGGTAGAGTTTTATGAAGAAATCCAAGCTTTAAAAGATGAATCGAAGAGTCAGGTATTCGATACCTTTACTTCATTTTTTGCGGTAGCTGAAAAAGAGCAGATCAAGATTATGCAAGACGGGCAAAAGATTGTCAGTGCTATTTCAGCTGCTGAAATTAAATTAATTGAACGCTTTAATCAGTTAAAACGTAATGAAAATTTGCTTGATTATAGTGATATGGAGCAATTAGCTTATCAAATCTTAAGTCAAGATACGTCTAGTTCCCAAATGGCGCGCGATTTTTATCAAAATAAGTTTAAGGAAATTCTGATTGATGAATATCAGGATATTAATGCTCTGCAGGAAAGAATTATTCAGCAAATTAAAAATGAGGAAAAGAACACTCTTTTCATGGTGGGGGATGTAAAACAGTCAATTTATGGATTTAGACAAGCTGAACCAAGTCTGTTTTTACAAAAATATCATCAATTTGCCCAAGAACAGAATGAACATGAAGAACGGATTTTGTTGTCAGATAATTTTAGATCAACCGAGCCAGTAACAGAAACAGTTAACCTAGTGTTTAAGAGCATTTTAAGTACTGATTTTGGTGGGATTGATTATCAAAAAGAAGGGCAGCTAGTTTTTGGGGCGAAATATTATCCCAAATCACTGCCTCAAGCAAGTGAAGTGATTATTCATGAAAAGAAAAACGGCACTAATAAAGATGAAAGTGAGATAGACTTTTCTGAAATTCAAATGGTACTTGCTCGGATTAAGCAGTTAGAAGAAGAACACGTTCAGGTTTTTGACAGTAATACTGGTAAAATGCGAGATATGCAATATAGTGATATTGCTATTTTAACTAGAAGTCGTAGTGATAATCTGGAAATTATGCAAGAATTTGCTAAGCAAGATATTCCATTATTTGTTACTGATGCAGAAAACTATTTTCAAACTTTTGAATTAACTGTCATGATGAATTATTTAAAAATAATTGATAATCCTGATCAGGATATTCCATTAGTAACAGTATTACGTTCTCCACTGTTCAATTTTGATGAAAAAGAGCTAGCCAGAATTAGAATTAAGAGTAAAAATAGCAACTTTTATAGTGCACTTACTTCATATATAGGTACTAACGATGAGTTAAGTAAAAAGTGTAAAAACTTTTTAAATCAGTTAGCAGAATTGCGTAGTTTTGCCACGACCCATAGAATATCGGAATTAATTTGGAGCATATATGAGCGTACTAATTTATTAGAGATAATGACGGCATTGCCTAATGGTGAGCAGCGGCGAGTTAACTTAGAAGCACTATATGAAAGAGCCTCTTCATATGAAAGTGCAGGATTTAAAGGACTATATCAATTTATTAACTTCATTGATCGAATGAGACGTAGTCAAAAAGATTTAGCACAGCCACTTTTAACTAAAGAAGCTGGTAATGCTGTTAGATTAATGACGATTCATGGTTCTAAGGGATTAGAGTTTCCAATTGTTTTCTATGTAGGGATGCAGCACCATTATCAGATGCGCGATTTAAATGGTAATTATATTATTAACTCTGATAGTATGGGGATTACCTTAAGAGAAAAGCATTATCGTGTAGACTCACTAGTTAAGGCAATGGGGAACATTACTAAAAAACAGCAATTGCTTGAAGAAGAAGCACGTATTCTTTATGTGGCTTTAACTAGAGCAAAGCAAAAATTGATTTTGGTAGGTGATGTTCCTAGCTTTAACAAAAAGGTAAAAGAATGGTCGACGGAATTGAATCATGCTGGTCAACTGCCATTAATTAATAAATTATCAGCTACTAGTCCTTTAAGTTTTATAGGACCTTCATTAAGATTTGATCGACATGTGGCTATTAAATTGAGTGATGTTACTAAGTCAATCGATCAAAGTCAAAAGATCTTGTTTATTGATTATCAGGATGAAGATATTAAATTTACTGAAAAAGAAGAAACTGATAATAAGCAGCAGGAAAATACAAGTAAGCTTAATTTGCTAACGCAGACAGTCAACCAGCTTTATCAATTTGATTATCCTTTCAAAGATGCAAGTGAAACTACGGCTTATCAAGCGGTTTCTGAAATCAAAAAAGCATTTAATGATCCAATAGATGCTGAATTAGAGAATTCACATTTATTAACTTCTACTAATCGTTATTTGCAACCAATTGATACCAAGCCTAATTTTTTGTATCAAACAAAATTTACAGGAGCAGAAATCGGTACGGCTACTCACTTAATCCTGCAGTATTATGATTACACGAATGATAGTGCAGATAATTTAGATCAAGAGATAGAAACGTTGATTGAACAAAAGAAATTGAATCCAGATATTGTTTCGAGCTTAAAGAAGGACCAAATTGACTGGTTTGTTCATAGTGATTTTGCCAAAGCTTTTTGGAAAGAGCCAGATAATTTAAAGCGAGAAGTTGATTTTTCTAGTTTGCTTTCAGCTAGAACTTTATTTAAGGATTTTAGTGATCCAGATTCTAAAATTTTGGTTCACGGTACAATTGATGGTTATTTTGTAGCAAAGAATGGTATCATTTTGTTTGATTACAAAACTGATCATGTGAATAAATCTAATATTGATAAATCAATTGAATTAATTAAAGAAAAATATACTGGTCAGCTTCGTTTGTATGAACAAGCGTTAAATGAATTTAGTGAAAAGAAAGTTATTGGCAAATATTTAATTCTGCTTGATGCAAAACAAGTAGTTGAGGTTAAGTAGTTAGAAAGAAGGAAAAAGATGGCAAAGATTTTTGCAAAAGATACCTTTGCTGTTGTTGACTTAGAAACTACAGGAACGCAGCGAGAAAAAGGCCATCATATTATTCAGTTCGGATGTGCAATTATCAAAAATATGAGGGTGGTTAAGACATATTCATTTATGATTAATCCTCATCGTGAAATTCCCCAGTCTGTAGTTAATCTGACTGGTATTCATAATGAAGATGTACAAGGGAAAGATGATTTCTCTGTTTATGCACCGAAGATAGTAGAGATTTTAAAAGATACGGTTTTCGTAGCGCATAATGTTGATTTCGATTTACCTTTTCTAAATTATGAATTAGTACAACATGGCTATGAGGCTTTGACTAATAAGGCAATTGATACAGTGGAATTAGCTAAGATTGCTTTTCCTACATTGCCTTCATATAAGTTGAGTGATCTAACTGCTCAACTTAAGATTAAACATCTTAATCCTCATAAGGCTGATTCAGATGCATACGGGACCGCCATTTTATTAATTAAAATTATTCATAAATTAGAGAGTCTTCCTCAGGCAACTTTGAATACGTTGAGCTCTTTATCAGCAAGTTTAATTAGAGATACATCTTGGGTAATTGCGACAATTGCAGATAATCTGCGTAAGCAAAAACGACCACTGGGCTCAAGCTATATGCAGGTTCGCAATATTATTTTACAAAAACAGAATGATCAATTAGATCGTCATGGAGAGAATGCTCATTTTCCAAAAACTGATGATGAAAAGAAGAATTTGTTTAAAGGTAAATTGCATTTTCGTCGTGCTCAGGTAGATTTAATTAACCATTTACATCAATTTATTAATAATCCCGATAAACGAGCTATGATAATTGAAGCGCCTAATGGAACTGGAAAGACTTTCTCATATTTGTTTTCATATGCGTATCAACTTTATTCGGGTAGAAAACTAGTAGTAGCTACACCAACCAAGGTATTACAAGAGCAGATAATGGAGCATGAGATACCTCAGCTTTTAAAGGTTACTAAATTAGATTTAACAGCTGAGGTCGTTAAATCCAGCAGTCATTATTTAGATTTAGATGGGTTTGTACAAACGATTTTTCAAGGTACGCCGAATAAAAATACTCTTGTATTACAGATGCAGATCTTAGTTTGGCTTACGGAAACTAAAACTGGTGATCTAGATGAGCTAAATTTGACTAACTATAATGCTCCGTTGTTTGCACAGATTCAACACCCGGGGGATGCAAGAGTAGGTAGTCGTTTTGCTAGTGTAGATTTCTGGAATCTTGCACGAAAGCGCCAGGAAGAGGCTGATATATTAGTTACTAACCATGCTTATTTGGCTAATCATTATATGGACACTATTTGGGGGCAAAACCCATATTTAGTAGTTGATGAAGCACATCGCTTTACTGAAAACGTTATTAGTTCACGTAATGATTCATTACGCTTTGAAGCTTTATGGGGTGTATTAAGTCATTTACGCAACCTGCTTTATTTTTCTAATGATGGTGTAGAAAATCAATTTAATGATAATGTGCAACTCAACTTTTTATTAAAAAAGCTTGATCCACAGATTCTAGAATTGATTCAATGTATTAATGATTTACAAAAGGATTTATACGCTCAAAACGATAATGCAGTCAATAGGTCATTTTTGGCTAATGGAACTTTAGAATTAAGTTTTCAAGGAAAAGGCTTATTTAATAAAAATAGTCAATTTAAGCAATTATTATCTAAGTTCCAACAAAAATTAGAGGAAGTTAGAGAATTAACCAATCAGGTTTTGTTTGAACTTTATCATGAGCAAGAACAAATTCTGACCAATACTGAGACTCTGCTGAGTGAAATTACTGAACAAATTGATCGTTTAGATTATTATTCTGAAAAGAGTTATCAATTAGCAGATATATTATCTGATTCGCAAAATTTGGATCAAGATGGGTTTATATTGATGGTTACTAATCCGGATGATCCTTTAAGCACTAACTTAGATTGGCTGATGTTAGATGCTGAAGAAGTGCTTAATCAAATTTATAGTCGCTTTGACCATATTGCTTTTATCAGTGCTACATTAACCAGTAACCATAATTTTGATTATGCTGTTAACCAGCTGGCTTTAAAAAATATGGCTGTAGTTGAATACATAGGCAAAAGCACATTTAACATTAAGAAGCATTTGCAAGTAATCTCGGTTAATAACATGCCTAATCCAGATAGTGAAGCGTATGAAGATGATATTGAGCAAATTTTAATTAACGATCTTACAAATAAAAACCACGTCCTAGTGTTAATGACTAATCTAGAAAAAATTCGAACGGTATTCATGGCTATTATGAATTCCCCAGAATTAAAAGATTTCGAAATATTGGCCCAAGGAATATCGGGTTCTAATAATAGAATTGCAAAAAGATTTGTAATTGCTAAAAAAGCGATTATTATTGGTGCTGATAGTTTTTGGGAAGGAATCGATTTTCATGATTGTGGTATTGATACTGTATTTGCAGCACGATTGCCATTTGAATCCCCAGATCAGCCAGAAGTTCGTTTAAGACAGAAAAAACTAGAAGATCAAGGGATTAACGTCTTTGAAAAGGATAGCCTCCCTCGAGCTGTTATTAGATTCAGACAGGGAATGGGGCGCTTAATTCGTGGTGAAAAAGATCATGGACAATATATTATTTTGGATCCTAGATTATGGTCTAAAGAATATGGCAAGGCGTTCTTACAGGCAATTCCTGTTAAGGTAGAAAGAGTTACAAAAGAGAAATTAAAAGAATTAGAAAATAAGAAAAAATGATGATACAAGATGATACGAGACAAACGTTAAAATTTATATCATGGGTAATCGGGATTGTTATAATTGCTTTTGTGGCTAGCATTTTAATCTTTTATTATGCGGGGTCTCGCAGTCGAGGTAATGATCAAAAAATTGCAGAAATAGCCCGGACTAAAACTCCAATTAAGAATATTCAAAGCTACTATCATTTAGATAGAGGAACTAGTAGTTATGCTATTACTGGAACCGGGAAAAAAGGCAAACGCTATTATTTTGTTTATTTGCCTAACTCTAAAAAAGCATATTTATATCCAGCAAATAAAGGAGTATCTGAAACCTATATTAAAAATAAGTTTAAATCCTCTCATTCTGATGCTACAATTAATCATATTAATCTTGGTTGGTACAAAGGTGAAGCTGTTTGGGAAGTTGCCTATAAAAAACAAAATGGCAATCTAGGTTATACTTTATATGAATTTAAAGATGGAAATGATATCTCAGAAGTCGATAATTTGTAGAAACTTTGGTATCATGTACATTGTATAAATGATAAAAAGGTGGATAGGAATTTTATGACAGAATTGATTTCAATTAAAGATTCTTCTAAACATGTTGATGAAAAAGTGAAAATGCATGTTTGGCTTACAGATAAACGATCAAGCGGAAAGATTATCTTTTTGCAATTACGTGATGGTACTGCATTTTTCCAAGGGGTAGTTCGTAAGAATGACGTATCAGAAGAAGTTTTTGAAGCTGCTAAGACTCTTAGACAAGAAGCCAGCTTCTACATTACTGGTACTGTTCACGAAGATGCACGTTCTCACTTTGGCTATGAAATCCAAATTACTGATTTAAAGGTAGTTTCAAACAATGAAAGCTACCCAATTGGTAATAAGGAACACGGTGTTGACTTCTTACTTGACCACCGTCACTTATGGTTAAGATCAAAGAAGCCATTTGCAATTATGCAAATTAGAAACACTATGTTTAAGGCTACTGTAGACTTCTTTGAAAAGGAAGGCTTCATTAAGTTTGATGCACCAATTTTCATGCACTCAGCTCCAGAAGGTACTACTCAATTATTCCACGTTGAATACTTTGACCATGATGCTTACTTATCACAATCTGGTCAATTATACGGTGAAGCTGGTGCTATGGCTTATGGCAAGATCTTTACTTTTGGTCCAACATTTAGAGCGGAAGAATCAAAGGGTCGCCGTCACATGACTGAATTCTGGATGATGGAACCCGAAATGGCTTGGATGCACCAAGATGAATCATTAGACTTACAAGAAAGATACTTAGCTTACATGGTTAAGCAAGTATTAGACAAGAATGAATACGAATTGAAGATTTTAGGTAGAGATCCTGAAAAGCTTCGTCCAACTACCGAAGGTAACTTTGTTCGTCTTCCATATGATGATGCTGTTAAGATGCTTCAAGAGGCAGGTCGTGACTTTAAGTGGGGCGATGACTTTGGTGCACCTGATGAAGGTTACATTTCTGAACAATATGACCGTCCAGTATTTATCGTAAACTACCCAACCTCAATTAAGCCATTCTACATGAAGAAGAATCCTGATAATCCAAAGGAATACTTATGTGCTGATGTTATTGCACCAGAAGGTTACGGTGAAATCTTTGGTGGATCAGAACGTGAAGGTAACTACGAAGTGTTGAAGCAACAAATTATTGATGCTGGTCTTAACCTTGAAGATTATCAATGGTACCTTGACTTACGTCAATTTGGTGGTGTTCCTCACTCAGGCTTCGGTATGGGCTTTGAACGTACTATTGCTTGGGTATGTCACCTTGACCATATTCGTGAAGCAATTCCATTCCCAAGATTGATTAACAGAATGCAACCTTAATAATTGCATCGACAATTATGAATATATAAACCGAAAGTTGGACTATTTATTAGTTCAACTTTTATTTTTGGAAAGGAAATCTGCCTTGCAATTTAATGATTATCGCGCTTTAGGTTTTACCACCTTACAAAATGGCTTAATTGCGTACTATTCTAAACTTAATATTAGTGATGCGGAGTTATTGTTAATTATTCAACTGGAAGCTTTTAGTCAGCGTGGAGAGTCGTTCCCCTCGAACGAAAAAATAGCGGCTAATACTAATTTGACGGTAGCAGATGTTGGCAATATTATTCAAAGACTAATTGATCGAGATTATTTAACTATTGAGCAAGTAAAAGATAATCAAGATAAAATTGGTAATAGATATAGCTTAAATAAATTGTATGATGCTATAGATCAATATATAGATCAGAATATATTAATCAAAGATAAGAAGAGAGAAAAGACTGTATCCGTTGTAGATGATTTAGATAATAATCCGTTAAATTATCTTTCTCGTAAAGTTGAGGTAGAGTTTGGACGTTATCTGAGCCCAATTGAGAGGGAAGAGATCGCTCAATGGCTAAGTGTGGATCAATATACTCCTGAAGTGATAGAATTGGCTCTGAGAGAAGCTGTGTTGTCTCAGGCTTATTCTTTGAAATATATTGATCGAGTTTTACTTAATTGGCAGCGGCATAACTTAAAAACCGTTGATGAAATTGAGAGATTTTTAAAGAGGAACAGATAGGATGGCAGAAGATTTATTAAGCGATGATAAAGCACGTAGTGTTTTAAAAAGAATTTTAGCAATGTACCCTGATGCTAAAGGCGAATTGCAATGGGATACTACTTTTCATTTGTTGTGTGCGGTAATGATGAGTGCACAGACGACCGATAAAATGGTTAATCGGGTTATGCCTGATTTTATTAAAAAATTTCCTACTCCTGAAATTTTAGCCAATGCTCCAATTGAAGAGATTGAAAATACAATTAAGACTATTGGATTGTATCGCTCAAAGGCCAAACACTTAAAAGCTACTGCACAAATTTTAGTTGAAAAGTATAATAGTGAAATTCCTGAAGATAAGAAGACTTTGATGACGTTACCTGGAGTAGGAGAGAAAACTGCTAATGTAGTTTTAGCTGAAGGTTACGGAGTTCCAGCAATTGCGGTAGATACGCATGTATCAAGAATATCGAAGGTGTTTCATATTGTTGATCAAAAGGCAACACCACATGAAGTTGAACAACGGTTGGAATCAATTTTACCTAAGAATGAATGGATTAAAACGCATCATGCTATGATTCTATTTGGAAGATATACAATGCCAGCCAGAGCCAAAGGTGATCCATATTCATATTTGAATTAATTAAGATGAAAAAGGTTTATTTCTATTTGCAAAAATGCTTAGAGAAATAAACCTTTTTTGTTAATGATATAATTATAGTGAGTTGTTACTAAATTTGAAATGCATAAAACAAAGTCTGCCTTCACTACGTTTCGGCAGACAAATAAAAAGAGTAGACACGCCAGTCTACTCTTAAACAATTAATCTTTATCAGAGTCATCATGATTTTGTTCATGATCTTCGTTATCTTCATTTCTTGTCGGCCTACTACTTTGAGTATGTGAAGCGGAAGATGATGATTGTTCACGACTACTTTGACTAGATTGAGATCTTTCAACTCTACTTGATTGATGAGCAGTACCAGCTTCACTAGAAGAAGACTGAGTATTGTTTGTATTAACAGAATTGTTGGTCTCATTATTTGTATCAGTTTCTTCATCATCTTCATCGTAACTGGCCGCGCTATCACTGACACCAGCAGGGGCATGACCTCTAACATATAATTGCCAAGTGCCGCCAGTTTTTGCACGAATGACAGATTTAGGCTGTTCCCAATTCAAGTTTGGTTTATTTCTCATTAAGTAAGACATCATGCTCTTATACATTAGTTGAGCTGATTGTTGTCCAATACCTGAAATAGTACCATCCTTTAAATTATCATAACCTGTCCATATACCAATTGTATAAGATCTAGTGTAACCAACAAACCAGGAGTCCTTAGGAGTTGAATTATAACCAGGGTATTTTGCTAAATCTTCATCAGAATATTTAACAGTACCAGTTTTACCAGCTTGATAAAGATCTGGAATCTTTGCATTAGTACCTGAACCATGTTTGATGACGCCTTTCAGCATATCAGTAATCATGTATGCTGTTGACTTCTTCATAACACGAACACCGTTAGAGTCATAATTTCTAGTTAAACCATCAGGTGTTTCAATTTTAGAGACAAATTGAGGCTTATGGTAAATACCCATTGTTGCGAATGCACTGTAAGCACCTGTCATTTGCAAACTAGAGGCATTAGCACCAATAGCAACTGATAATCCGGAATTGGCTGGGACATTAACGCCCAATCGACGAGCAAAAGCAGAAGCATGTTTAACACCAACATCAGCTAATGTCTTAACAGCGGGAACATTACGTGATTGTTCCAAAGCTTTACGCATAGTCATCATGCCATCATATTTATTATCCCAATCATAAAGTTGGATATTAGTACCTGGGTAAACATATTTGCTATCGTCAAGCATCTTTGCAGTTGACCAATTCAAATATTGAATTGCAGGAGCGTAATCTAATACTGGCTTAATTGATGAACCTGTCGATCGTCCAGTTTGAACAGCACGGTCTAAGCCTAATTGAACTGAAGGCAAGTGTCGACCACCTAAAATTGCTACAACATGACCATTATTAGGATCGATCACTGTAGCACCAATTTGCATTTTATTGTTTGTGAATGGGACAGAGCCATTATTTGCCAATTCATAGAGTTTGTTTTGAGCATTTTGATCAATATTAATAGTGATTTTCAAATTATCATTATAAGGATCAAAACCTTTGCTCTTAACTTCAGAAATAACTTCTTTGATGTATGGATCATCGATCTTTCGAATCTTCGATTCGTTATCTGCTCGACGCTTTTTTAGCCCCTTAGTAATTGGTTCATTAATTGCCTGGTTATACTCATCTTTAGTGATCTTTTCGTTTTGTAGCATAGTTTTTAAAACAATGTTACGACGATATTGGGCCTTTTGAGGATAAAGGTAAGGATCATAGGCAACGGGAGCATTAGGCATCCCTGCGATTAAAGCAGTTTGAGCTAAATCAAGCTTTTTCAGTGGCTTGCCATAGTAATAGTTAGCAGCAGTTCCCATACCATAATTTCCATAATTCATGAAGACTTTGTTAATATAGAATTCTAAAATTTGGTCTTTACTGAATTCATGTTGTACTTTAACTGCTAGCCAAGCTTCTTGAGCCTTTCTCTTTAAGGTACGTTGTGATGCTGCAGTAGAAAATACTGTTAACTTAACTAGTTGTTGAGTAATAGTAGATCCACCAGCAGCAATACTATTGCTTTTGGCATTAGTAAGCATAGAACCGACGATTCTAATTGGATCTACGCCAAGCTTATCTTTATAAAAACGCTTGTCTTCAACGGAAACTACGGCATCTTTTAATAATTGTGGTATATCTTTATTTTTTACGTAAATTCGTTTTTCAGAACCAAGTGACAACAAAAACTTACCATCATTATTATATAAACTAGACGTACCGCCACTTTGCAATTGATCTTGACTGATATTAGGTGCATCTTTTGCATAAAAAGCAAATAGCCCAATACCTGAAACAATCAATAGCAAAACTATTAGAAAAAACCATTTAATGATTTTGATACCTAAACTATTCTTAATCGACCTTCGTTTATGATAATTTCTACGTGATTCACGTTTCATATTATTTTCTGTCATGATTATCTTTCCCTATCTGCAATAAATTTATCAACTGCTTTTAAATAAGGTAGTGTAGGACGAAAACCGCTTTTGATTTCATAGGAATTGTCCACGATTTCTTTTAAAGTCATAGAACTTTTATCCTTTTCTCTCCAAGCATTAATTACAAAGCTAGCTGGAGTGACAAAATATCGTTCCAAACTAGCGAATCTAATAATTGTAAAGCAAATTCCTTTTTGCTTCAAACATGCGCTCAAATGAAAAATCTGGTGCTCATGAAAGTTCTTTAAAGGAAAGTTGGTTTTATTTCTGGTTTCTTTAGCTTCGAAATCAAGATAATATCCTTTATAAACGCCGTTATAGTCAGTAGTTGAAGCTTGTCTAAAATAAGCTTTACGAATAACAGCTTTAGAGCGTTTAGGATAATCAACCTTAACAATTTGAATGGGGGTAGGCTTCTTATGAACTACGGCGATACCCTCAGTCAAATAGTATTTATTAGATTCATTAATTTGTTGTTCAAGTGTCATTCCACGATCAGAAAAGTTAACGCCTTTCCGGTGAGTATATGGACGACGAGTACTATTTTCTTTCTTTTTAATAGGTTTTCTAAATGCAGCTAAACTGCCGCTTGGATATTTGACCATTGACTTCACTCCTGTTAGCATTATAGCAATAAAGACTAGATTTTTGAATATAGGGGGCTTTTAATGCAGCGTTTATGGGTAACTGGTTATCGTAGTTATGAATTAAATGTTTTTGGTGATAAAGACCCTAAAATTACTGTTATTAAGTACGCTTTAAGAAATTATTTTAAGAGTTTGCTTGAAGAGGACCAGTTGGACTGGATTATTACGGGAGCAAATTTAGGAATCGAGCAATGGGCGGCAGAAGTAGGACTAGAATTGGGTCAAAAGTTTCCTGTGCGAACTTCTATTATGATCCCGTATGAGAAGTTTGCTGATCGCTGGAATGAAAATAATCAGTCTAAGTTTTTAAACTTAAAAGAACGCGTCGACTTTTTTGCTTCAACTTCTAATCTACCTTATCAAAATTCGGTGCAATTACGTAATTATCAAAATTTTATGGTTCAACATACTGATAGAGCTTTGATGATTTATGACCCAGAGCATCCCGGCAAACCAAAATATGATTATAATTTAATTCAAAAGTACCAAGAAACTAAAGAATATCCCTTAGATTTAATTGATTTTTATGATTTACAAGATGCAGCGGAAGAATATCAAGAGACTCATCGACAGAATTATTTCTCCGAATAATTTTAAAGTTTTATAAAAATGGAAATCTTGGTTTTACCTAGGCTATCTTTTTGCTAAAATAAAAATGAATGTAAAGGAGTTGTCAGTAGAATGGCAAATTTAAATGATATTAAACTATCTGCACAAGACATACTAAAAAAGCAATTTAGGAGTAAAGTAAAAGGTTATGATCCAGACGAAGTAGATGCTTATTTGGATGAAGTTATTTCAGATTATGAGAATTTTCAACAAATTATTGAAGATTTATATGGACAAATTGGCACACTTCAACGTCAAATAATGGACGAAAGACAAAAGGAAAAGAAGACAGTTGAAACAGAGAAGGAAGATAAAGTAAAAACTTACACCCCAACTCATAGAAGAACTGCCTCAGTTCCTAATTTTGCGGATAATAATGATGATAATCAGGGCGAAATTTCAACTAACATGGCCATTATTCAACGAATTTCAACTTTAGAAAGAAAAGTTTATAATCTTGAACAACATGTTTATGGTGTAAAGCATTAATTTTTGCTATAATGGTTAACGGTGTGGATCTTGAGTAGGCGCGGCTAGCTATATGCTAGCTGAGGAAAGTCCACGCACGCACAGGCTGCGATGCTTGTAGTGATCGTATTCAGCTCAATAAGCTGGAGAAGAGTTTTTAACTCTTACGGCGGAAAAAATGCTAAATCTTTAAGACATGCATGACTATCCTGAAAAGTGCCACAGTGACGAAGCAAAATTAGAAATGATTTTGGTGGAACGAGGTAAACCCTGCGAGCGTGAAACCCAAATTTGGTGGGGGAGTCTTGGTCTAAGAAAATGAACTAAAGACCAGGTTATTGTCTTTGACAATAAAGATAGATGACTACTGAAGGTAATTTTTGCCAGAATTACTGGAACAAAACGTGGCTTATAGAGATTCACATTGGCAGAGTTGGGCTTGAGTCCAGCTCTTTTTTTATTTTTAATTAACGAAAGAGAAATAATGAAAGAATATCAACTATACGCAACTATGGGCGCTGGTTTTGAAAGCGTTGTAAACAAAGAATTACAAAGTATGGGTTACAAGACCAAAGTCGAAAATGGACGTGTGTTTTTTAAGGGAACCCAAGAAGATATTGTAAAGACTAACTTGTGGTTAAGAACTGCAGATAGAATCAAAATCTTGTTAAAAGAATTTAGAGCAACCGATTTTGATACTCTATTTAATGAAGTTTATGATTACAATTGGGCAGATTTGTTGCCAGTAGATGCTAAGTTTCCTGTGCAAGGTCGTGCGGTCAAGTCGAAGCTTCACTCTGAACCAGATGTACAATCGATCGTAAAGAAAGCTATCGTCAATAAGATGATTGATCAATATCATAGACGTGGCTTCTTGCCAGAAACTGGTAGTGAATATCCATTGGATGTTCACATTTATAAAAATATTGCTCGTATTTCCTTGGATACTACTGGAGCAAGTCTTTTTAAGCGTGGATATAGAGTAGAACATGGTGGCGCACCATTAAAGGAAAACTTTGCGGCAGGTTTATTAAAATTGACCCCGTATAACGGAACGCATCCCCTGATTGATCCAATGACAGGTTCTGGTACTTTAGCAATTGAAGCGGCTTTAATTGCTAAAAACATTGCACCAGGAACATGGCGAAAATTTGCTTTTGATAATTTCGATTGGTTTAATCACGATTTACATAAATCTGCATTAGAAAAAGCTAAGGCAGAGGTCAAACCATTAGACGCTCCTATTTGGGCTAGTGATATTGATCAATCTGTACTTGAGGTTGCTAAGTTAAACGCTCATAATGCAGGGGTTTTACAAGATATTCGTTTTAAGCAAGTAGCGGTCAAAGACTTTACTACTGACTTAGAAAATGGAATTATTATTGCCAACCCGCCTTATGGTAAACGTCTTAAGGATCGAGAATCTGCTGAAGAATTATATAAGCAAATGGGTGAAGTTTTACGTCCACTAGACTCATTTAGTCAATATTATTTAACAGCTGATCCTAATTTTGAAAAATGTTTTGGAGCAAAGGCTACTAAGAAACGTAAGCTGTTTAATGGTAATTTAAGAGTAGATTTCTATCAATATTGGGCAAACAGAAGATAAAAAATGATTACGAAGGATCTTAATACTGAATTTTGGGTAATTTCTGATACGCATTTGATTGCAAACAGTTTGCATGATGAAGGACAAGCTTTTTCACAAATGCAAAAAACTAGTCAAGGTAAGGACTTATATTATCAAGAGACTGCTCTAACAGCTTTTATGCGAATGGCACAAAGAAAAAAGCCTGCAGCAATTATTGTCACAGGCGATATTACTTTTAATGGTGAAAGAGTATCAGCTGAAAAATTTGCCGAAATCTTTCGACCATTAAAACATACGAAAGTATTAGTTATACCAGGAAATCACGATATTTTTGATGGTTGGGCTAGAGAATTTCGTGGTAAAAAGCAATTTTATGCAGGTGAAATTAGCCCAATGTTTTGGCGTTCAATTTTTGCTAAATCCTATCGTCAAGCAGTTGATACGGATGATAGTTCTTTGGCATATAGTGTGCAATTAAATCCACAATATTTTTTGATATTGGCAGATTCCAACTTATATGGTAAAGAAGAAACGACGGCTGCTCCGCATACGCGAGGAATGATCGGCAAATCCCAACTTAAATGGATTAAAAAACAGCTGCAGTATGCGGAGAAAAAGCAACTTCGTCCGATTTTATTTATGCATCATAATTTATATGCTCATAATCCTGCTGTAAATAAAGGATATGTGGTTGATGATGCAGTTGAATTAAGGCGGCTTTGCAGTCAATATAATGTTAAACTAGCTTTCAGTGGTCACATTCATGCTCAAAATATTATGGGTCCCCAAGAAACAACTCCTACAACTGAAGTAGTAACTTCAAGTTTTTGTTCTAATGATCAAGGATATGGGGTTGTGCGCGTTCATTCACGTCATATTACATATGTAAGACGTGATTTTGATATGACAAGATACCTGACAGACCAAGAAAAAGAAAATTATACCTTAGAACATTTTCATAAGTATTTAAAGGATCTACAATTAGGCAGTATCTCTGCGGATATGATGCAGAGTGAATTGAATAAATATCATGACGATATAGATTTAGTTCGAGCAATGGGTAAATTGTTTGGCTGGATGAATTATCACTTTTTCACTGGGCATAATCATATTAAGGCGAGTGAATTGAATAAAATTCATTCTTCAAAGGCCTATCAAGTGTTAATTAAACATCATCCTGAATATAGGCTATATTTAGAGACTCTGTATGACACCAGTGATCATAGTAATTTACAAGTAAAAATAAAATATTGATAAATAAAGAGAGTATGATTTATTTCGTACTCTCTTATTTTGATGGTTTTTGATACAATAAGAAAAGGAATAAATGATATGTAGGGTGTGATCTAAATTCTAAAATCTAAACGGCATTTTATATTTTTAGGAACAATTGGAGTAATTTATTACTCATGGCTTTTAATCGTTCTGTTGACAGCTTTTATTTTGGGTTATGAAGGAAATAAAGCAATTAATATTCCTGGAATGGTAGTCGGATTCATTTTTATTGTTTTGTTAGTGTATACATGGTTGTATTCATTTTTCGAAAATAGTAAAAATAAATATTTACTTAAATTGCCATACAGAACTCAAATTAAGGTAAGTAAACCAGTTTTAATTGCAAAATGGCGTATATTTGAAATTTATCGATTAAAAAGTGAATTTCAAAGCTATTCTGTTTTAGTTTTTTCAAGAAAGAAGAATAAGCATAGATGAAATCAGATATTGAAATTGCACAAGAAACTAAAGAGTTACCAATTAATGAAATTGCCGCAAAGGTTAATTTAAAAGAAGATGATCTAGAACCATATGGTTATGATAAGGCTAAGATCAATTGGCAAGCTATTAATCGCATTTCCCAAAACAAAAAATTAGGAAAGTTAATTTTAGTAACTTCTATCTCGCCAACACCAGCTGGAGAAGGAAAATCTACTATTACTATTGGTTTAGGTGATGCTATCAATAATCAATTGCATAAAAATACAATGATTGCTCTGCGTGAACCATCAATGGGTCCTGTTTTTGGACTTAAAGGTGGTGCAACCGGTGGTGGTATGGCACAAATTATTCCGATGGAAGACATTAATTTACACTTTACTGGTGATATGCACGCTTTAACTGCAGCGATTGATACATTAGCTGCATTAGTAGATAACTATATTTATCAGGATAATAGTTTAAATATTGATCCAGAACGAATTCTTTTGAAACGCGGTTTAGATGTTAATGATCGTGCTTTGAGAAATATTACAGTTGGGCAAGGCTCTAAGTTTAATGGCGTTGAGCATAAATCAAGTTTTGCAATCACTGTAGCCAATGAATTGATGGCTATTTTATGTTTAGCAACAGATATTGATGATTTGAAAGCTAGAATTGGTGATATGCTTGTTGGTTATACCAAAGATGATCAACCAGTTTATGTTAAGCAACTCGGTTTTCAAGGTGCAATTGCTGCATTACTTTCTAATGCATTAAAGCCAAATTTAGTTCAAACGCTTGAGCATACTCCTGCACTAGTTCATGGTGGCCCGTTTGCAAATATTGCACATGGGGCTAACTCGGTTATTGCTACTAATCTTGCCCTACATTTAAGCGATTATGTTTTAACTGAGGCAGGCTTTGGTAGTGATCTCGGTGGTCAAAAGTTTATGGATTTTGTATCTAACCACTTGGACAAAAAGCCAGATGCAGCGGTTGTTGTTGCAACTGTTCGTGCGCTTAAATATCAAGCTTTAGGAAAGACCGACAATCTGGATGAAGAAAATCTTGCTGCTTTGAAGGCTGGATTTAAGAATTTAGAGCGTCATATGAATAATATGCGTTCATATAATGTGCCGGTGGTTGTGTTAATTAATCAATTTGCAACAGATACTGAGGCAGAACTTGATTTGCTTAAAAAGTTAGTTGAAGAACAAGATATTCCAGCTGAGGTAGTTACTTACCATGATGATGGCTCTAAAGGCGGAATTGAAGCTGCACAAACAGTAATTGATTTAGCCGATTCTGGTAAGGCTAAAGTAGTATCAACTTATGATGAAGATGACGATGTCAAAACCAAAATTGAAAAGGTAGCTACTAAAATTTATCATGCTAGCGGAGTGGAATATACAGAAAAGGCTGATAAACAAATTAATGAGCTAACCAAGTTAGGCAAGGAAAAGTTGCCAGTAATTATTGCTAAGACACAATATTCGTTTAGCGATGATAAGAAGCAATTAGGTGCTCCAACTGATTTCAAGTTGCATGTGAAAGGAATCAGTTTGAAAAATGGAGCTCGTTTTATTGTTGTAACTACGGGACATGTATTGGATATGCCAGGCTTGCCTAAGCATCCTGCAGCTTTGGATATCGATGTTGATAATAATGGCAAGATTAGTGGGTTATTTTAATAAAAGATGCAATTTTTATATTTATTTATTTCATTATTTGTAGTTTTAGCAGATCAAGGATTAAAAAATTATATTGTAAGCAATTATACCGTTGGTGAAGTTCATCAGATTATTCCGGGAATTTTATCATTTAATTATTTACAAAATGATGGTGCAGCTTGGAATATTTTAACTGGTCAAATGTGGCTATTTTACGCTATCAGCGTTATTGCCATTGCAGTTTGTTTATATTTTTTGTTCAATAAAAAGTATAAAAATGCATTGTTTGACGTGGGATTAGCCTTAGTATTAGGTGGTATTATCGGTAATTTCATTGATCGACTTCATTTAAAGTATGTAGTTGATATGCTTCAACTTGATTTCATTAATTTTAACATCTTTAATATTGCTGATTCTGCTATTACCACTGGTGTGCTCATTATATTTATTTACTTAATTTTCTTTGCAGATAAGGATGATAAAAATGCCTAAAAAATATTTATTACAAGTTAAAGATGAGCACGGACGTTTAGATAAATTTATCTCAGAGCAAGTACCTGATTTGTCTAGAACTAGAGTAAAAGAATTAGTTAAAGAAAAAGAAATCCTAGTTAATCAAAAAGCAGAGAAAGTATCTTATAAAATTCAAGCAGGCGACAAAATTAAAATTAATGTTCCAGCGGTAAAACCATTGGATATTGTTCCAGAAAATATTCCACTTGATATTGTTTATGAAGATGACGATGTAATTGTAGTAAATAAACCACAGGGCATGGTGGTGCATCCCGCACCAGGACATCCTGATCATACTTTGGTGAATGCACTTCTTTATCACACAAAAGATTTGGCACAATCTCCCGAAGGTTTTAGACCTGGGATTGTACATCGAATTGATAAGGATACTTCAGGTTTGTTGATGATTGCTAAGAATGCTCAAGCAAGAGAATCACTTGAAGATCAGTTAGCTCATAAGACAAACAAAAGAATATATTGGGCCATTGTTCATGGTAATTTTAGTGAAGAAAATGGTGTCATTGATGCTCCAATTGGCCGCAATCCATATGATCGCAAGAAGATGGCAGTGGTAGAAAATGGTAAAAAAGCTATTACACATTTTAAGGTACTCAAACAATTCAAAGGCTATAGTTTAATTCAATGTCAACTCGAGACAGGACGAACTCATCAAATCAGAGTACATTTAGATTATATTGGACATGCAGTTGCGGGAGATCCATTATATGGTCCACGCAAAACTTTAAAAGGGAACGGCCAGTTTTTGCATGCTAAAGTTTTAGGCTTTAAGCATCCCCGGACAGGAGAATGGCTAGAATTCACTGTTGAACCACCTAAGATATTTCAGGATATGTTAGCCCAATTAGAAAAAGCAAGTGAATAAAAATGAAACGTTATTTGATATTAGAAGATGGCAGCTCTTTTGCTGGTGAAGGTATTGGCGCAAGTATTATTTCCACCGGAGAATTAGCAATTCAAACTACTAATTTTGGTTATCAAGAAGCATTAACTGATCCTACTAATGCTGGAAAAATTCTAGTTTTCACATCGCCAATGATCGGCAATAATGGGATCAATGCAATTGACTATGAAAGTATTGATCCTACTGTTAAGGGAATAATTGCTAATGATATTGCTTTGAATATTTCTGATAGTGAAAATTTTGAAGATCTTAGTTCGTTTTTAAAAGAAAAAAAGATACCTGCCATTTTTAAGGTAGATACCCGTGCGCTTGTTCATCGTTTGATCGAAGAAGGAACTATTAAGGCCTCAATCATGGATACTAATGATGAACACGCTTTTGATCAAATTAAAGCATTAGTTCTGCCTAAAAATAAATCGGCAATGGTTTCAACTAAAAATGCTTATGCATCCCCAAATGTAGGTAAAACAGTTGCAGTTTTAGATTTAGGATTAAAGCACTCTATGCTCAGAGCTTTGTCTCTTAGAAAAGTAAACACAACCGTTTTACCTTATAATGTTAGTCCGCTGGATGTTGAGAACTTACGTCCTGAAGGAATCATTATTTCAAATGGACCAGGTAAACCGGAGGAAATAGTTGATAAAATTGCTCCGATTTTAGATCATTTTTATGGCAAATATCCAATCTTAGGAATTGGATTAGGTTTCTTAGTGTTAAGTGATTATTTAGACTTTGAATTGGTTCAGTTACCTCAGGAATTCAATGGAATTAATTATCCAGTAATTGAGCAAAATACTAATGCAATTTGGCAGACTTCAATGAATATTGATCAATTAGTATTACCTGATAGCGTAAAAATGAATATGAATCGTGAATATTTTGATCTTCATAGTGAATTAAATGCAGGATTTTGGAATATCAAAGACAAGATAGTAGCAACCGCTTTTAATCCAGAGGGAGCCCCAGGATCCCATGATGCAGATGAAATTTTCGATTATTTTTTACAAATGATGGAGTAAATTATGCCGTTAGAAAATGATTTAGATAAAGTATTAATTATCGGATCAGGTCCTACTTTGATTGGTAGCGTAGCTGAGATGGACTTAATGGCTACAGAAGCTATTGATGCCTTAACCGAAGAAGGAATACAAGTTATATTGGTTAATCCTAATCCAGCAACTATCTCCACGGATAAAAAGTCCAATGTTACCGTATATCTAGAGCCGATGACATTAGATTTTCTTAAGCGAATTTTACGTATGGAAGAACCAGATGCGATTATTACTGCGTACGGTTCAACTAATGGATTAAAAGTTGCTCATAAATTATTGCAAGATGGAATTTTAGAGCAAATGGGCATTCAGTTGCTAACTTTGAATTCTCGTATCTTGCAGATGGGTAATCAGCAAAAAAGAACAGAGCTTTTAAATAAATTAGGAATTGATACTAGTGAGTCTTGGGAATTAAATCAAAATGCTCAAGACAATATGAATGGTGCTATGGATAATTTACTTTCCAAAGTTACTTTTCCAGTATTAGTTACTAAGTATAATCGTTATGTTCATAATGAACATTTACGATTTAAGACTAAAGAAGCTTTAGTGACCTATTTTAAAGAAGAAAGACAAACTGATAATTTTACATGGAAAAATTATCGATTAACGGAGGATCTTTCAGCTTGGGAAGAAGTTATTGTTGATGTAATACGTGATAAGGATGGCAATTTAGTATTTACTAATTTTGCTGGTTCGATAGAGCCAGTGGGAATAAATTCTGGTGATTCAGCTATAGTAATGCCGTCTTTAACTTTAAATAATGATCATATTCAAGAATTGAGAGAATCAGTTAGACGAATTGTAGATAATTTGGAAATTGTTGGTTTTACTAGTTTTCATTTTGCTATTAAACATCATGGCACCCAAATTAAGTCAAAATTATTGACGATCCGTCCTCGTTTAACTCGTAGTTCTGTTTGGGCTCAACGAATTGGCATGTATGATGTGGGTTATGTAGTAAGTAAAGTAGCTATTGGTTATCGACTAAATGAAATAACCGATCCATTATCAGGATTAAATGCTTCTATTGAACCTACTTTAGATGCAATAGCGATTAAAATACCTTATTGGTCATTTACTGGTTCAGGTTATAACCATTATCAGTTGAATAATCGAATGCAAGCCAGTGGCGAAGCAATGGGCGTAGGACGTAATTTTGAAACAGCGTTTTTGAAAGGTTTAGATGCAACTACTAATCTTGACTTGGGCTGGGCTGCTTTTGTAGAAGAGAGCCGGAAAACATATGAAGAAATAATTGAAGATCTTAAGCATCCCGATGAATTACATCTAATTAAATTACTAGCAGCTATTAAAGAAAATATTCCTTTTAGTGAATTACAAGAAATTACAGGCCTTCATCCAATTTATTATCAAAAGCTTCTTCATATTGTCACAATCATTAATAAACTAGTGCAAAATAAGGAGCATTTAACTTTAGATTTAGTAAGAGAAGCTAAAGATTACGGCTTTTTTAATCCATTGCTTGCTAAGGTATTAAATATTTCTGTAGAGGAAGTACGATCATTAATTAGTAAATATAATTTAGAACCATCATTTTTAAAGATAGACGGTTCGGCTGGAGTTTATCGGCCTAATGTGTGTGCTTACTATGGCGCATATGATGTTCAAAATGAAGCTAAAGATTTAGCGGCAGATAAAAAGATATTAATTTTAGGTATGTTGCCTTTACAAGTATCTGTGACTAGTGAATTTGACTATATGATTGCTCATGCAGCAAAGACTTTACATAATAATGGCTATGTTACAGTTTTGCTTTCAAATAATGATGAATCTGTTTCTTCTAGATATAAGGATATCGATCGAGTATATTTTGAATCAATTACATTAGAAAATATTTTAACTATTGCTAAAAGAGAAAATATTAAAGATGTACTTTTACAATTTTCAGGTAAAAGAGTAAGTGCATTAAGTAAGCAATTGGAAGAAAATGGTCTTCATATAATAGGTCAATGGGAGACTAAAGATCCTCGTGATATGATTACGGAATTATTAAATCATCCCCTGACCGATTTAAAACGAGTACCATCTCTGAAAACTACAAATCCTAATGCTGTATTTGAATTTGTTGATCAATATGATTTTCCAATTTTAATTGGGGGCATGAATAAAGAGAATAAATTAAAATCCGCTGTAGTTTATGATATTCCAGCAATTAAAAGATATTTAGCTGAAAATCAGGTAGATCAAATCACCGTGTCTCAGTTTATTGAAGGGAATAAGTATGAAGTAACAGCTATTTCGGATGGTAAGAATGTCACTTTACCTGGTATTATTGAACATTTAGAGCAAACAGGTTCACATGCATCAGATTCAATAGCGGTTATTAAACCTCAAAATTTATCATTAGAACAACAAAAAAAGATTGAACAACAATCGATTAAATTGATAAAAGTATTACAAACAAGAGGAATCTTTAACTTACATTATTTGTTGGTAAATGATGAATTATATTTATTACAAATTAAGCCATATGCAGGTCATAACGTAGCGTTTTTGTCTAAGTCTTTGAATAAAGATATTACTGCCTGCGCTACGGAAGTCTTGATAGGTCATAACCTTCAAGATTTGGGCTATCCCAATGGACTATGGCATACAAGTAACTTTATTCATATTAAAATGCCAGTATTTTCTTTCCTTAATTATAGTAGTGGCAATACATTTGATTCTAATATGAAATCATCTGGTTCAGTAATGGGGCGAGATACTCATTTAGCTAAGGCATTATACAAAGGATACGAAGCTAGTGATTTACACATCCCTAGTTATGGGACAATTTTTATTTCAGTTAGAGATGAAGATAAAAATCGAGTGACAGAATTGGCTCGTCGATTTGATAGATTGGGCTTTAAGTTAATTGCAACCGAAGGAACTGCGAATATGTTTGCGGAAGCTGGGATTACTACAGGAGTTGTAGAAAAAGTCCATAATAATCCTCGCAATTTACTAGAAAAAATCCGACAACATAAAATTGTAATGGTAGTAAATATTACTAATCTTTCTGATGCGGCTAGTGAAGATGCATTACGAATAAGAGATGAGGCTTTGTATACTCATATTCCGGTATTTTCAAGTATTGAAACTGCTGAATTAATTTTAGATGTATTAGAATCACTAGCGTTAACTACACAACCAATTTAAAATAAAAAAGCTAAGTTTATTCAAATAACTTAGCTTTCGCAATAAGCATGTTTAAGAGGCATGCTTATTTTTTATTGACTTTCATTGCCATAATTTCTTTCTCTACTGGAGTGACTTCAATAGAGTTTTGACCAGTATAAATTACAAATCCGGGTTTAGCACCATTAGGCTTTTTAACACGTTTGTCTTGTACATAATCTACTTGAACATGGGCAGAGTCTTTGCCCTTAGAAAAGAATGCTGCGATTTCAGCTGCTTCTTTAATATCGTCTTCAGATGGTTGATCATCTCGTAAAATCACGTGAGATCCTGGCATATTTTTAACATGGAACCAGTAATCAGATTTGTTAGCCTTTTTTAAAGTTAACCAATCATTTTGATAATTGTTTTTACCAACTAAAACATGTTTACCAGAAGAAAGTTTAAATTCATTCAGATTACGTTCTGTAATTTTATTTTTTCGTTTATTCTTCTTTTGTTTTCGAATATATCCTTGATTGATTAACTCATCATTAATTTGATCAATATCCTGCGGATCCGCATTATCGATAGCAGTTTGAATAGAATCAAAATAGCGCAAATTTTCTTCGGCTATTTTGATTTGCTGATTAACATGTTTAATGGAATCGCGCAATTTTTTATATCGAGTAAAATATTTTTGAGCATTGCGTGCTGGTGAAAGGGCAGGGTCTAATTTTATTGCAATAGGTGCATTGTTTTCATAGTAGTTAGGCAGGGAAACTGTAGTCATTCCTGGCTTCACTTGATTTAAATTTGTGTTTAAAATTTCACCCTTAATACGATATCCTTCTGAGTTTTCAGCAAGATTGAGTTGTTTCTTTAATTTCTTGATTTTCTTGCTTAGCTTTTTTTGCTCATTCTTAACCACGCGTTCTACTTGACTAGCGCGTTGTTTTACCCAATCACGATTAGCTTGATATTCATAAAATTCATCAAGTCCTTTGTTAAGGTCAGGATTAGAGCTTTCCTTTTCAAGATCTAGATGATAAGGCAAATAACAAAAGATTTTTCTCTTATTATTAGGAGTCTTTAAAACAAATGCGCGTGGATTGTCGAACTGATTGAAAAACGTTTTAAAGGAAGAATAGCTGTATTCATCTTCTAAGTACCCCAATAGTTCACTTCGATCATCTTTATCTAAACCATCCATTTGCTTAGCTAAACTTTTAGCATCATTTTCATTGCTAAGTTGTTTAAATTCAGTTTCAGACAAAGTTAATCCATTTATTCCTGGCTTCAATGGAGGTAACTCATATTTCGCTTTTGGTAATAAAATACGAGCTCTATTTTCATCAGGATTAATTCTCTTTAATAAGTCGATGATATGATTATCTTTTTGATTGTAGAGAATCACGTTACTGTGACGACCCATTAATTCTACGGAAAGAACTAATTCGATTTCATCACCCAATTCATTGCGATTACTAAAATGGAAATTAGTAATTCGATCTAAACCTACTTGATCAATAGATTGTAAAACAGAGCCCTCTAAGTATTTACGTAATACCATTACAAAAATAGGAGCTTTATCAGGGTTGTTAATTGTTTGTTCAGTTAAATACATCCTTGGATATTGTGCATTAGCTGAAATTAAAAATTGGTAGTTTTTTCGATTTTTTCTAAAGATTAAAACTAAGTCTTGATCAAAGGGTTGGTAAATTTTTGATAAACGACTTCCTACTAGAGTAGGGGTTAAATCTTGTAATAAACTATGGATAAATGATCCATCAAATGCCATAATACATCACCTCAAAATACGTTTAATATTATAACAATAAAATTCAATATTCTAAAATTATTAGAGTTATCAACTATAAGCTAAAAATAATACACATTAATAATTAGGTAAAACTAATATAAATACAAAATGACATATTAAAGTTATAATTAACATTAGTATTAAAGTTTTAATATTTAATGTTTCACACAACACTATATATCTAATATAGTTTGGAAACGGTATTATCAAATAGATTATTAAATGATAAAATACAGTTATAGTAATCTAATTTGGAGAAAAAGGACTTTGTATATGGATGTATTATTTTTTAGCACTGTTGCAGATCAAATAAAAAAAGAAATAAATCACAAGTGTGGCCTGAATATTTCACAAACTAGAATTTTGCTGTTTTTTGATGACACAAATAATAAAGCTTTAGCCATGGGGAAATTAGCTAAAGCACTTAATATTTCTTTATCTACCTTAAGTCGTCAGCTTCAACAAAAAAAGACAAAGAGCCTTATAGAAATTACACGATCTGAAAAAGATTCAAGTAAGATTGTGAAATTAAGTTCAGAAGGTATAAAGAAAGCAGAAGAACTAAAGAATACACTTAGTAAAATTGAAAGTCTTCTTTTTATATCTTTGGATTCTGATGCTTCTAGTCTGTTTGTTAAGCAACTTTACGAAATTGCACAAGCTTCTTCCTCATTAGACGACTTGCAATAGGTGTGTAATTAATGGTTTTATGCTATAATTCTTCTGTATTATATAATTAAAGAAATTGGGAAGGGGAAATAAATTGAAAATCGCATTAGTTACTGACAGTACTAGTGTCTTAACTGAACAAGAAGTTAAGGACAATAATATTAATGTGGTTCCGATTCCCGTCATCGTTGGCGACAAGGAATACTTAGAAGGAGTTAATATTACTTCTGCGCAACTTTTTGAACTACAAAAGCAAGGCGCAGCTTTTCCTAAGACTTCACAACCAAGCATGGGTCAAATGATTGAATTATGCAATAAGCTTCATGGAGAAGGCTATGAGGCTATCATTGCTATTACTTTATCGAGTGGTATTTCTGGATTTTATCAAAACATGGTAAACATGGCTCATAATAATCCGGAATATAATCTATATCCTTATGATTCTAAAATGACCGTAAGATTACAAGGTTATTTGGTATTAGCTGCTGCTAGAATGATTAAGAATGGCATGGAACCAGAAGCTATTTTAAAGAAACTGGACGAAATTCGAAAGACAATCGATGAATATTTTGTAGTTGATGATCTTAAGAATTTAAGCAGAGGCGGTCGTTTAAGCAACGCAGGTGCGTTTATTGGTACTATGCTGCAAATAAAACCATTATTAACATTTAATGATGATGGTAAAATTGTTGCTTTTGATAAAATCAGATCTTTAAAGCGTGCTGTTGCCAAGGTTAAGAAACTTACTTTAGAAAAAACTGCAGAATTACCTTATAAGGATAGATTACGTTTATTCGTATTTCATTCTAATGACCTCAAACGAGCAGAAGACATAAAAGAGTTTATTAATACTAACTTCCCAGATAAGCCGGTGGATGTGGCTGAATTCAGTCCTGTAATTGCTACACACTTAGGTGAAAAGTCTATTGCGATTGCATGGATGATAGACTTTGATAAACTAGATTTAACTAAATAATAAAAGAGGCGCTGTTAAACTAAAAAAACAGTGTCTTTTTTATTATTTAATATTAATAGTAAAATTGTTATAGTTGTAGTTATGGATATAATAATAAATTTGCTATTATCTATGTGGCGATCAGCAATAACACTTTTATTATTGCTAGACATATTAAAAACAGCACCATTTTTATATAGTTTGGTGCTGTTTTATTATTTAGTTTCATTTAAATTTTGATGATCATTAGAAATTGCATCTAATGCTGCTCGCTGCTTCTTTTGATCTACGTGAGTATATAAATCTGTGGCAGTTGTTCCTTTTTGACCTAATTGCTGTGCTACTAAAACTTGATCTTTAGTAACAGCATACAATTCAGAAGCTAATGTATGGCGCAATTTATGAGGGGTAAGAGGATGACCAAAGCTGGCTGAATATTTGCTAACCATTTTTTCAATTGCATTAGTAGTCATGCGTTTTGTTTTATTGTGCCATCTTGTTAGAAAGAAAGCCGTTTGCTTAGAATCGGCCATATAACGCTCAGTTCGGATTTTTTTATAATTTTTAATATAGTTTAGAGTCCATTCAGCAATAGGGACACTATCCTTTTGTCCGCCTTTACGCGTGACATCTAAAACTGCGTCCTTTATATTCAAATCTTGCATATCTACGCCAGCACACTCAGAAACTCGAATTCCTGTCCCTAAAATTAAAGCAATAATGGCCATATCTCTTTCTTTATTCATCTTGAAACCAGGTTTAGCTTGCTTATTGCATTTATTTTCATAGTCATGATCAATAAATTTAAGAAATTCGAATTTGAGGTTTCCAGTGTACATGTGTGATTCTAAAACGTGAGCACGATAATTTAATGTTTTAGTATCATTTAAAGACTCAATTTTGAGCATTACGTTGCGCTCAAAATAGGGCTCACCATTATTATTATCTGATGTAATGGTCAAAAATTTAAATAAAGAGCGTAGGGCATTAATAGAACGATTAATAGTAGTGGGGGAGTTCAAGTGTCCTTGCTTATTCTTAGTGTGGCCTAAGTTATCAATGTACAACATGATATCATTTCGCCGTAAATTTGCTAAAGTATCTGGTAAGATATGTTGATTATCTTTTGCAGTAGAGATGCCTTCTTGACGTAACCAATTAAAAAAACGACGTATCTCGGTTAAATATTGATAGGTGGTTGTTAATGAGTGATTAGTACCTAAATTATATTGTTTAACAAAGTCTGGCATATTATCTAGTTCAGTTTTAATTAAGCTAAGATACTTAGTAGATTCCATATTTTCTCCTTACTCGAACAAATGTTTAAATAATTGTATCATAGAAAAAGGCAATAAAAAACACCTATCTTTGGAGATAGGCGAATATTAAAAATCCCAGCTTTAATTACTTTTCCCAACTCAAACGATAATATCTATAGTATTATTGTAAAAAATTGTTCATAAGTATTTAAAGAATGGAATAAACCACGTCACTATAACTGGAATACTAGCAACGCCGGTAGCAACCCTTCAGCATTCCAGTTATAGTAACTTTGATTATGTTTATCTATATAATATAGGCATTTAACATCAAGCTAAACAATCTGTATTATTAGACAGTGTTGTTTGTATGGTACAACTTACCTTTCAAGTATTTATTTTAAGATGATTAAATCTAATGATCAAGTCTTAAACGCCAAATTTTCAAAAAATATTTATATTTAATGTTAATTTAGTTTAAAATATTGTTTTTGAAATTTCATGTATAAAAATTGTACAATAAAGACGAAGATTATATAAGACGAGGAAAAATTATGACAGAAGAAATTGATGTAAATTTTCAAGCTAAGAATCCAAGTGGTATTAAATTATTAAATCGTTTGTATGATGGTCATTTAGTATTAAATGATATCGGTGTTCGTTTGGATGAGCAGCTTAATAATGAAAATGAAGAATTAACTGTACCAACTCAAGAAGACGTTAATAATTTGGACGATACTTTTGGCAAGATGGTACAAACTTTTAGTGATATCACAGATGCTTATGGTAACGTTGATACCTTTGCGGATAATTTTGCAGGTACAACTAAGGATTTTGCAGAAAGATTAATCACTGAAATGGTAGACTTTAATAATGGTATTGCTGATATTGGAGATACTGAAGGTGGTCTTGAAAACTATGATAACGATAAACTCAACGATTGGGTTAACCAGGTTATGGGTGATATTGTAGCTACTAATGAAGCTTTCAATACTTTAATTAAGGAATAATAGTGCTTGAAGATCCAATTTAATAAAAGGCAAAATGGTTTTACAATCTTTAGATGGATCAATTAAAAAGGCGTCTCATGTGTGAGGCGCTTTTTTAATATATTATTTCTTTAAACTAGCTATTGGATAAATAGTGTAATCAGCTCTATAAGCAACAAGACGATGACCATCAATTACAAACTGGGTAGCATTCTTCATATCACTTTTATGAATAGAAACGTTTTTACCAGTGAATACAGCAATTGGCATCCCTAGTTGGCTTCTAATCATAACTACTTTAGCATCACCATTCCAGTCATTTTTAAAATTTTGATACATAGTATTTAATAGTGGAACAGCCTTGTTTTGATCATTGATATTAACATGCTTATTAAATTCATCTTCGTAATTCTTTAGTCCTTCATAGGCAATAAGAGTGGAGCCTACATGAATCATTCTGTTGTGACCGTAATCAATGTCAATTACGCTAGATTTTTCGTTACCATTGCTGTCTTTTTGAGACATCTTTTTATCTGTATGAATATTAACAGATTTTGCCTTAATTTGATCGATCTTTTGTCCATTTGAATCATAAGTGGAAACTGTCAATGGTAAAGCACCGATTTTAGAGCGCATAGACAGCTCCCAATTTTCAAAATTGCTACAGCCAGAAAGTAAAGCTACGCTTAAAATACTTAAGCTTAACAATGAAATAAGTTTCTTTTTACGCATATGTTTTAAATTCCTCAATTCATACTTAATAGTGATGAGTTTAATTTTATCATATTTGTACTTAAGGGATGCAAAAAGGCGGGGAGTATTATTAAATTAAGCTATTGATAGTTAATAAAAAAACAAAAAAGTGAATTGATCTTTTCTAATAATCAATCCACTCTTATATATTTTGAATATCTTTTTCTAATCATCAGTACCAATTATACGATGCCAAATGTAAAATCCAAATCCGATTACTAATGCAATAGCCGCATACAAAAACATCCAGGCATATATAAAACCACCAAATATTCCTAGAACGCCTGCGATAATCATCAAAATTAGGCCAGTTATATCTCCACCTAAGTTCTGTATATATTATCTATGCAAGATGCTAAAAAATTCAAAAATAATTTACTAAATTAATTTTGAAACATAAGCTTAAATCTGATAATTGATTTATAACAAAAAGGACTAAACTATTACGTCTAGTCCTTTTTCAATTATTTAAAATTTTCAGCCTTTACGTATGCATTTTTACCAACTCTATAGTAGGCTTCATTGTTAATATAATGTTTTGGTCCATATGTCTTAATAGGTGAACCTTGCTTTAATGTTTTCCACTCGGTGTTAAGTGATCCATTGCTTTGGTAAACATCGGCATCAGTCTTAAATATACGTGAGTTACCTAAGATATTGCTTGCCATGATGTATTTATTATCGCCAATTTTAACGGCTGATTTACCATTGCTTAATTTTGTCTTGCCACCATAGTAATTGACTGATGTATAAGCTTTATAAACTTCGCCGGTACGCTTGCCATTGCCATCATATACGTAGGACTTATACATTATTGTGCCAGTATGTTTGGCATTAGAGTTAGAAGGTGCTTGGGAAACTGCAGAGCCTGAAATAGATAATGGGAGAATAGTTACATTACCGTCTGTAGACATTCCTTTCCAATTATCAGTGTATTGCCAGATAGCTACGCCGTCCATTGAAGGGAAGTATTTAAAATTAGGCTTATCTACTCGTCCAGATATAGCATATGCTGCTACCCATAAGGAATTAGGATATTTTTTGATAATAGATGGTGTATTAATGTTATTTTGTAACACAGAAGAACTAGCGTAAAGTAGTGGCTGATAGCCAGCTGCTTTAATTTCATCCATAAAGGCTAAGATTGCCTTAGCGGTGACGTTCTTACCGTTAGTAATTATATTGCCGCTGCCAGTTTCATAATCACAAGCTAAGTAGGATCCTTTAGGAAGGCCAAGGGCTTTAGCAGATGCTACAGCATATTTAGCTTCACTTTTAGCTATAGAAGCATTAGAACTAAATGTAGCAAAGTGATAACCCATCGGCATCATGTCGTTAGCAATGGCAGATTTGATTTGAGCGGCAGCCTTTGGATTACGATAGCTAGTACCTTCACTAACTTTGACTATTGCAAATTGAGATCCGGCTTTGGCATGAGCTGTTAAATCCGCACTTTGATAACTAGCAACATCAATCCCTAGTTCTCTTGCTGCTACGGAAGTTGCTGAAGCTTGTACATGGGAAGGATTAATAGGAGAGAGGGATGCAGGTAGGAGACTCATCCCAGTGTTTACTAACATAGTTGCACAAGCTAATTTTACGAATGTTTTCTTTTTTAACAAATTAATTCCTCCATAATTGGTGGAGAGAGTTAATAATCTATATCTCCCACTTTTAATATATTTAAAACTTATATATTATAGACTACATTGGTAGGTACCAAAATGCAATAGTTGAGATTAAATATTAATATTGTAGTAATCAGATAGAAATAATTGCAATAAAATTGGGATAATAATTGAGAGTCGAGCATGGAATGATTATTAAATGTCATTCTTTTTGGTTTATGCTTCCTTAGAGGGATGCACGTTCAAAAGGCCTAGCAAACAGTAAAAAAGTGCTAGTACTTAGCCAAGTATGATAATAGACGTGGTGAAGAAATTTGAATGAAAATAAATAGATGCTGATATTACAATTAGAATATTATGTTTTTTAGAAACTTTTAATTTTTAAATGGCAAGAATAATACTTAAAACCTAAAGAAAAGTATAAGGAGGCCTATTTCGTATATTACTTTAATGACAAAAATATTGTAATTATATAAAATATAGATAGTTAAGAAAAGCGCTTAATTAACTAAATAAAGTATATAGATGTTTCTTTAATGAAAGCAAAGGTGATCAAAATGCTACATTGGATTTGGGTATTAATTGTTGGAGGAGTTATTGGTTTGATTGCTGGAGCTCTTACAGGGCACGGCAGATCAATGAACTGGATTGCTAATATCTTAGCAGGGTTAATTGGTTCCTCATTAGGTCAAGCTTTATTGGGTGCCTGGGGACCACAAGTTGCTGGCATGGCAATTGTACCGTCAATTTTAGGTGCAGTAATTTTGGTAATCATTGTTGCCTTCGTTGTCAGCAAATTTAGAACTGCATAACGTTTATATGAGTAGAAATTTTTAGTACGTACTACAAACGAAAAGGCTAAATCTAGGATAAAATCCTTATTTAGCCTTTTTTGTTGCCCTATTCTCTTGGGAGAGGGGAGAGAAATAAAAGCATTAAAGGTAGTGTGGGCACAGATTGACGAAAATAAATAGGTTTTGAAACAATGAATTGATGATAATTTAGCTGTTTTAAATAGAATTTCTGGCTCTCATTATCAACTGAAGCCAGTTATATTTAGGTTTTTATTGACTAATAATGACGTATTTTAAAAGGATTTATGATTGTTCAAATAAAAAGTCATTTTTTATTCATTATGTAATACGTAATTATGTAATACGTAATTGTTAAAAATCAAACGCTGAATATTAAAAGCTGAATATTAAAAATAGAAAGATGATTAGCAAGTGTACTGTGGAGTAATAAAAGAAAAAAGCTTAGAAAAGCTATGAGACGTAGAGATTCTTTATAATATAAGGATTTTTATAAAGAATGAATGAAAATTAAAACAAAATATAAAATTTGTTCGAACTTTATAAATCAGCAAAAATAGCTGTTTTGATAGGAACTTAGTTCTTGCTATCATTAAAATTATTGTTTTAAGTAATGCATAGCAAATATAATTTATCTAATTAATTACCATTTATAGAAAGCAAGTATAAAGAATATGGTCGTTAAAGGGATTATTTCATTAATAATGATTCAGCAAAATTTATATGACGAATTGTCTACCCCCTAAAATCATTATTAAATCAGCTGATCATGCCATTTTACTATGAATATCCCTATAATCAGCATGAAATTAGACCGATTTTTAGTCTGAGAATCTGTATTAAATCTATTTATTATTATGGTAAAAATATCAGCGTATTAGCTTGATTAGCTAGTTATTGAATGTATATGGTATTTCACTTAAGCCTTTAAATTTTGTTAGAAATTAATCAATAGATCCATTGATTATTAATTAAAAATAATGAACTTGACCGTAGAATTGCGATCTCAGCATCTTTATAAAAGTAAAAAACTTTAATTAACTTGCAACAAATAAGAAAGCAAAAATAAAAAGTATAAAAAGAGTTGCCAATTTTAAAATACACGAAAATGTCTTCTGTTTGTGTATTTACGATATTCTTACTTATAACTTTACATAATATGAATTATGCGCAGATACAAGTAAGAATTAATTGCTCTCTTTTATACTTCTTTATTGCTATATAATTACTTATTTTAGCATGTCTACTTTTTTATTATTTTCGCCGATTGTAAAATTAAATTGAACACTTGATAAAAAATAAAAAGTCCATTCGG